>JBBSRF010000018.1:0-17597 GCA_038243335.1 Sphingobacteriales bacterium | reverse complement strand
TTCATCAATTTGTATAAATCTCGGTTATTATTAAAATGTTAAAAAAAGTTTTTTGGTTTACTTCATTGTGCTTTTTCGCAATATCATTTGCAATTAGTGCACAACAACAGCCACTTAATGTAGATAGCAATGCCAATTCATTTCTTTTAACTGGGGTTTTAGATTCTGCTAAGCAAATTATATTAAAAGACACTATAAGCCCTGTCCTTTTAAGGTTACCAGAGTCTTTAAGTCAAGCAAAATTATCAGATAGTGTAAGCCAGAGATTTGGATTTCCAATTTTTAATGCTGACGCAATTATTCAAAATTATCTTTCAAAAAACAACAATAGTTTAACATTACAAAAAGGAAATTTATTGCCTAAAGGAGATATTTGGGTATTCACAACTATTTTTGTGTTGATTTTTATATTTGCTCTTTTAAATCAAACCTTTTCAAAACAATTATCAGCTATTATTCATTCTTTTTTCAGCAATAGGGTATTAACTAATTTAAATAAAGAAGATAATCTTTTTACGTCTTGGCCGTGTTTGGGTTTATTTTTACAATTTGGATTTACAGTTGGTCTTTTTTTTTATTTAGCAGCTCAGTTTAAAAATTTAAGTGAAGTTCAAACTGGATTTCAATTTTATCTAACCATCTCTCTTTTAATTATTGGCTTTTTCGGATTAAAAATTGTTGTTTTAAAACTATTAGGATTTATATTTAATATTCAAAAACCAGTGGGAGAATATATCTCTATATTATATTTAAGTTATTTTAATGCTTCTTTATTGTTTATGCCATTGGTGCTTGCATTTGTATTGTCACCGCTTAAATATGGTTTCTTTTATATTGTTATAGCATCAATTTTGTTAACTATTATTTTTGTATTTCAGTTTATTAGAGCCGGAGTTAACGTAGTGTCTCATTATCGGTTTCCTAAAGTCTATTTAATTTTGTACTTTTGCACCCTCGAAATTTGTCCTATATTAATATTAATCAAGACAATAGGTTTTTAATAGTTAATTAGCTAAAATGCAGGAAAAGAAAGAAGATAGGTTGCGTAAAGTAAAAAGTATACTAATTACATTACCAAAGCCAGAGACAGAGAAATCACCTTATTTTGATTTGGCTAAAAAGTACAATTTGAAAATAGATTTTAGATCTTTTATTCATGTTGAAGGTATACCATCAAAAGACTTTAGAAAAGATAAGATTAATTTACCAGACTTTACCGCTGTGGTATTTACTAGCCGTAACGCTGTTGATCATTTTTTTAGAATATGTGAGGAAATGAGATATGATGTTCCTGCAGACCTTAAGTACTTCTGTATATCAGAGTCAACGGCTTTATATCTTCAAAAGTATATCCAATATAGAAAACGTAAAATTTTCTTTGGTAAGCAAACAGCTTCAGATTTAGCCGAAATTTTAAAGAAACATGCCTCAGAAAAGTTTTTATATCCTTGTTCTGATGTAGCAACAGAGGATACCATGAATTTCTTGCAAAAAAATGGTTATGATGTTACACCTGCTGTGTTATTTAAAACAGTAGTTAGTGATCTTTCCGATTTAGCAGAGGTTTTTTATGATGTAATCGCATTTTTCAGCCCATCAAGTATACAATCTCTTTATGTTAATTTCCCAGAGTTTAAGCAAAACGATACTCGTATAGCAGTATTCGGCTTAAATACTAATAAAGCGGCAACTGATGCGAATCAAATTGTAGATATTCCAGCTCCAAGTCCAGAAGCTCCTTCAATGATTATGGCTATTGAAAACTATATAAAATTATCTAATAAGTAGGTTTATTCTCTACATTTCTAGATTATTTTTTACTATTTTTACTCATTAACAGCTTAAAATTTGAAAAACTCAATTAAGTATCTTGTTATTGCGACGGTTTTAATTTCTTCCTGTTCAGTTTTAGATAAATTAAATTCTGGTCAAGACTATCGTTCTATTGTTGCAATAATACCTGGACAAGTTTTTGTTCCTGCCGGTGCATACGAATTAGGTTCAGGAAAAGATCCAAATGTTTTTGAGCAATTTTCGCAAGGTAAAGTAATCAGCGTAGGTGCTTTTTTTATAGATGCTAACGAAGTTACAAATGATGAGTATAGACAATTTGTAAATTGGGTACGTGATTCTATTGCTATTACCAATTTTGTCGTAAATAAAGAGGAATTTTTAGTAAAAACAAAATTAGATTTAGCATTAAATAATGAGCCACGGTTAATAAATTGGGCTGCAGCCGATATGAATAGGTTGCTTTGGACTAAGCCTGCTAGAAAGAAAAATCCAAGATTAGACGAAATGTTTTATAAACAAAATCATTTATTTAATAGAAAAGGAGATCTTGATACTCGAATATTAAAATACGCTTACACAACTTTTGATTATAATGAGGCTTTTAAGAATATAGATAATCTTGCAAAATCAATCAATGATTATACTTTTAGGGATACCGTAAGTGTTTATCCTGACACTACTGTTTGGGTTAAAGACTTTGATAACCCTACAAATGATATGTTGTTAAAAGAATACTTTTCTAATCCAAAATTTGGGAAATATCCTGTTGTAGGTGTTACTTGGAAACAAGCAAAAGCATTTACGGTGTGGAAAACTCAAATTGTGAATAGACGACTAATAAGTGCAAAAATTAAGCCTGTTCAAGTTCGTTTACCAAGTGAAGCTGAATGGGAATATGCAGCAAGAGGTGGTCAAAAAGGAATGAACTATCCTTGGGGAAATGAATTAAATAGTTTAAAAGGTTGTTTAATGGCAAATTATAAGGTTGCACCAGGTAATTATGTTGCTGATGGAGGTTTATTTACTAAGCCTGCTAAATCTTATTTGCCAAATAATTACGGTATATATAACATGTCTGGTAATGTGGCTGAGTGGACTGAAAATTATTACACTGCCTCACCACAAGGTATAGTGGGTAATTTAAATCCAATATTACTAGGATTAGAGGCAAATAATAATCTTCAAGATGTAGAGAAAAGAGTAGTGAAAGGTGGTTCTTGGAGAGATGCTCCTTATTTTATACGTAATGCATCTCGAACTTTTGAGCATCAAGATATACCTCGTTCTTACATAGGCTTTAGAACTGTTATGACCGCCTCTTTAGAACAATCAATAAAGAAATAACATGATAAATAAGTGGAAATTCAAGATAACTATTAATACACTAACATCTTGGGGTGCTTCAGTAGTTATTATTGGTGTTATGGCGAAATTACTTCGTTGGCACGCTGCAGACACATTGATTATTATTGGAATGCTAACAGAAGCTATTTTGTTTTTTATCTTAGGATTCCAAGGCGATGAAATTAAAATTATAAAAGATGATTTTGAGATTTCAGATCTTCAAGGAGCTCAAAATAAAAACTCTACATCAGCATTAGCTAATTCTTCATCAAAAATTTTGACTCATCAATTACATTCAACTGCTACAGAATTATCCTCAATTGATATTTCCAATTATCATAACGAGATGGAGAAAATGACCGAACATCTGAAAAATTTAAATCATGCTTATGAAAAAATGACTAAAGATCTTGATAACGTTGAATTATTAGCTGTACATACTACCCGCGTAAAAGACGAGAGTGAAAAGTTAGCAAAAAACTTAATTGCATTAAATTCTGTATATAAAAATATGCTTACTGCAATGAACACGCCTAATGCTTAATTAGTATGTCTAAGGTTAAAGTTAATACCCGACAGCGTTTTATCAGTTTAATGTATTTAGTTTTATTGGCAATGCTTGCATTAAGTATTCCTGATACTGTGTTAAACGCCTTTGATCATATTAATGATAACTTAGTTAACAGTACAAAAAGAACCAAAAAAGAAACCACTGATTATTTAACTTATTTTGAGCAAAATCGTTTAAAAAATGATTTAAATAGAAATACGCCAGTTTATAAAAAAGCATTGGCTTCTAGAGAAATCATTAAAAACTTGGAAATTTTTATAGATTCTTTGAAAGAAACATTCGCAATACGTGCTGGTGGTTATACTGAACAAAAATTAGGGATGAATAGCCCAGAAAATACCGCTATAACTAATCGGTTTTTTCAAAAAGAAAAAAATGCAAATCTGTTAAAAGAAAGAATAAAAGTTGCACAACATAAATTACAATTACTTTTTCCAGAAAGCGAAAAAGATAATTTAGATATTAAACCATTTATTAGTGGTGGGATTTCTCAAGCTGGTAAAAAGATAAGTTGGGAAGAAAAAAACTTTGGACCAGAAACCCCTGCGATTGCTGCATATGCTATTCTTTCTATGTTTAGTTCTGATGCTGCGGTAACTGAAAATACATTGGTAAAGAAGTTATTAGGAAGATTTGATGAAACCGTATTAAATTTAGACAATTATATTGCTGTTGCTACTGCTCCTTCTTCTTATGTATTAGCCGGACAACCTTATACGGCATCTGTATATTTAACCTCGTATGACTCTCAACAAAATTTCTCTATGGCTGTTAACAATCAAGCTTTAAAGGTTAACAACGGAATGGGCAAATATATAGTTAGCACGAATAATGTAGGTACTTATAACTGGAAAGGTGTAATTACTGTTAAACAAGCTGACGGCAAGTTAAAAAGTTACACAACCCAAGAGCAGGCTTATCAAGTTGTTAAGCCAGCAGTAACAGTTTCAGCGTCAAGAATGAATGTGGTATATGCTGGAATTGATAATCCAATTGAAATTGCTTCCGCTGGCGTTCGAGATAATCAGATATCTGTTAAATTAAAAGGTAGTGGAAGTTTGAGGAAAGTTAATTCTGGATATGAGTATAGCGTAGATGGAGATGCAACTGGACAAAAGGTGACCTTAGAAGTTGCGGCTAACCAAAATGGCAAGCTTATTTTTGTAGGTAAACAAGAGTTCAGAATTAAGAGAATTAAAGATCCTGTGGCGAAAGTTGCTGGAAAGAATGCCGGTACAATTACAGCTGTCGCCTTGCGAAACCAATCTTTTATCTATGCAAATTTAGATGACTTTGAATTTGATGTTAAGTTTACCATACTACGATTTAATCTTATTAAAATTGGTGTAAATAGAGAGATTATAAGTGTTAGAAATATTGGCGCAGACTTTAATACTGATGTAAAAAATATATTAGGTAATTTGGTGTCTGGAAATAGAGTTATTTTTGATAATGTAATAGCAAAAGGACCAGATGGGAAAGAACGTTTGTTAAATTCAATAATTTTAAATATTCTATAGTTAAACATAATCTGAATTTTAGTTTTAAATTAAAATCTATTAAATGAAAAATATAATGTTAATTCTGCTTGCGTTTTTAAGTCTAGAGACTTGCTTTTCGCAAGAAGCAAAGCAACCGCAACATGGATTTGGTTATTATGGTTCCCAGTTTATGAATGGCAATGTTATTGATTATAAGTTTATTCAAGAATCAGATGTATTATTTTCAAAACGTATATGGCGAGAAATAAATAGCAAAGATACCGCTAACTGGACAATGATTGCACCTAAGTCTATGTTGGCTGATATTATGGTTTCTGCTTTAATGAATGAAGAACTTACAGCATATGAAGTGCCAGACAACAAGAAAGTTGATTATTTTACGAAGCCACTAAAGTCTTCTGAAATTTTAAAAAGATTAACAGACAGTACTTTTGTTCCCAAATTCGATAAAGATGGTAATCAAATAGGAGGCAGCATGATGCGCCAAGATTTTGACCCTAATTCCATTAAAAAATTTATGCTTATGGAAGATTGGATTTTTAACCAATTAACGGGCACTTTTGAAGTTCGTATATGGGGTATTGCACCAGTGTCAGAATTGAAAATAGAAGGGAATTTAGTTGATGATTTCATCCCATTTTGGATATATTTCCCAGAATTTAGATATATAATGGCTACAAGAAAGGTAGCTTTAGCAGAAAATGATGCTTCCAATTTAAGTTATGACGATTGGTTTACACGTAGATTATTTGATGGAAAAGTTTATAAAGTTTCTAATCCAAGAGATTTGCCACTTAGTTCATTTTATCAAGGTGAAGATTTAATTAAGGCTCAAAAACAAGTAGATGATGAGCTTAAAGAAAAATTGTCAATTTTAACTCGAGATTATTACGTTATAAAAGAAAATGAACCTAACAAAGATAAAGGAGTTAAGAAGAAAAAACTGAAAGAGGTTAAGAAGAAAAATTAATTTGATGTATTTTCGAAAAAGAGCAGTAATGATTTTGCTTGTTTTAAATTGATAACTTTTAGTAAATCTTCCTGACTTGCATCCTTTATTCTCTTTACTGATTTAAATGTACGTAATAATTTTTCTGAAGTGGTTTTTCCAATTCCAGGAATTAATTCTAGTTCGGTTTTTAAAGTTCCTTGATCTCTTTTCTTTCTATGAAAAGTGATACCGAAACGGTGAGCCTCATCTCGCAATTGCTGAATAATTTTTAAAGTTTCTGATTTTTTATCTAAATACAATGGCAAACTATCACCAGGATAATACAATTCTTCTAAACGCTTGGCAATACCAATAATAGTTACTTTATTTGCTATACCTAATTTCTTTAAACTACTAACTGCTGATGACAACTGACCCTTGCCGCCATCAATTATAATTAACTGTGGTAAGGTAGTTTCTTCTTCTAACATTCGTTTATATCGTCTATAAACAGCCTCCTCCATTGTCGCAAAATCGTTTGGTCCTTCTACAGTTTTAACATTAAAGTGTCTATAATCTTTTTTACTTGGTTTAGCATCTCTAAAAACTACAATGGCCGAAACTGGGTATTTACCTTGAAAATTTGAATTGTCAAAACATTCTATATGTTTAGGTAAT
This sequence comes from Sphingobacteriales bacterium, assembly GCA_038243335.1. Lineage (GTDB taxonomy): Bacteria > Bacteroidota > Bacteroidia > Sphingobacteriales > Sphingobacteriaceae > Pedobacter. Next base: position 10,777 of record JBBSRF010000018.1, on the reverse strand, counting down.
TGTGTTAGCCTTAAATCTTTTTGCATTTGAGTTAAAATGCGATCTGTTCTTAAATCTGGATTTAGTTTTTCGTATTGATTTAATTTCTCACGCTTAAAGAATAAAACATTTTTTTCAGAAAGCTCTAATAATTTTTTCTTCTCACCAAGTTTTGGAACAATCAATTTAATGTTCTCATCATTTAGAGGTACTGGAAACGGAACTACAATTTCTTTTGAAGTACTATTAAATTTTGTTCTAAACTCTGTAATTGCTATTGTTAAAAGATCTTGATCACTTTCGTCTAATCGTTTTTTAATCTCAATAGTCTGAGTTTGAATAATACTTCCATTCATTACTTTAAGAAAATTTACAAATGCATAACGTTCATCAGAGGCAATGCTTACTACATCAATATTTGTAATTGCACTATTCACTACGGTAGACTTACTTTGGTATTTTTCTAAAACAGCTAGTTTATTTTGATAAGAATGTGCCAATTCAAAATTTAGATCCCCTGCAGCAATTTTTACAACTTGTTTAACAGTTTTAATAACATTTCCAATTTTACCGTTTAAAATATCCTTAATCTCTTCTATATTTTGATTGTAATCTTCTTCGCTTTGGAAATTTTGACAAGGTCCTTTACAATTGCCAATTTGATATTCTAAACACACTTTAAATTTACCAGCATTTATGTTTTGAGGCGTTAAAGGAAGGTTGCAAGTTCTTAAGGTATAAGTTTCTTTAATTAAATCTAATATGGTATGCATCATCCCTACAGATGCATATGGGCCAAAATATATTGAGCCATCTTTAACCATATTGCGTGTCCAAAAAACTCTAGGAAATTTTTCTTTTTTAATGATAATCCATGGATAGGTCTTATCATCTTTAAGCATAATATTATAACGAGGTTGATGTTTTTTAATCAAGCTATTTTCTAAAAGCCAAGCATCTATCTCAGTATCAACAATGGTAAAGCTTATTCTTCTTATTTTAGAAACTAAAACTCTTGTTTTACCATTGAATTGATTGTTTTCTTGATTAAAATAAGAGCCAACTCTATTGCGTAAATCCTTAGCTTTACCAATATAAATTAGTTTATCTTCTACATCGTAATATTGGTAAACACCAGGCTTGTGTGGAATATCACCTAACGCCTTTTTATAATCGAAAGCACTCATTTTTATTTAATGATGAATGTAGATTAAAAACCTAATTTCTTATCAAGTTCTGTCGTGGTTTGTTCAGTAGTTTCATAAGCATTGCAGTCATAAACAATAGAAACACCACCTTTTGGGATTTCAAAATCAGCTTTGCTAACTTTTAAACTAGAATTTGCATATACACGCTTCATGAATCCTGCAAAAATAGGTAGCGCAGAATTGGCTCCTTCACCATCTCTTGTACTTGTAAAATGAAATGCTCTATCTTCACACCCTGTCCAAACACCGGCAACTATGTCAGGACTAATGCCCATAAACCAACCATCAGAATTATTTTGAGTTGTACCAGTTTTCCCACCTATTGGGGTATTTATACCGTACTTACCAGCTAATCTCCAGCCAGTCCCACCAGTAATTACACCTCTTAGCATTCTGGTCATTACGTAAGCAACCTCCTCATTCATTACTACTTTAATAGTAGGTTTGCTATCATAAAGCACTACTCCATTCTTATCTTCAATCCTTAAAATATACGTAGGTTGGGTCCACGTACCTTTATTAGCAAAAACACTGTATGCCCCAACCATATCAAAAACTGAAGCGTCAAAAGAGCCTAAACAAATTGAAGGTACTGCAGGTACATCTGAAGTAATTCCCATTTTCTTTGCTTCATTTGCTACTGCAGTTGCACCTACAATATTCATTAAATAGGCTGCAATGTAATTTTGAGAATTAGCGAGTGCTTTTAAAAGTGTAATGTTGCCTGGTAAGGTTCCTGAAGAACGAGGTGTCCAATCTGGGCTACCAGGATTTGAAATAGTGACTGGTACATTTGGCACACTTAAACAAGGTGAAATACCATTCTCTATTGCTACGGCATAGGTAAAAGGCTTCGCTGTTGATCCAACTTGACGTGTGCCCATTTTAACTTGATCATATTTAAAATGCTCAAAATTAATTCCACCTACCCAAGCTTTGATATATCCAGTTTTAGGATCCATTGCCATCATCGCATTGCGCAATAATAATTTATAATATTTAACAGAATCAATAGGCTTCATTAAAGTATCTATATTACCTTTCCAGGTAAATATTGTTAAATTGCTAGGGGTATTAAAATCTTGATTGATTTCCTCATCAGTTTTACCTTCAAGTTTTAAAGATTTATAACGATCAGATCTTTTCATACCTTGGTCGATTTGCATTTCCATACCTTTAAATGGATTTCTTCCTTTCCAGCTATTGGTAAATTGTTGTTGAAGAATTTTCATGTAATCTTTTTGGGCTTCTTCAGCGTAAACCTGCATGTCGTAATTAATGGTTGTAGTAATTTTTAAACCATCTCTATCTAAATCATAAGGAATACCGTTTTTAGTGATGGAACGTTCTTCTAAGATTTTTCTAATTTCAGATTTTACTACTGCTCTAAAATAAGGTGCAATTCCATCATTTGAAGTAGCAGGAGTGAACCGTAAATTCAACGGCTTTTCTTTTAAAGTATTAAATTCTCCCTCAGATAAGTAGTTTTCTTTAACCATTAATGCCATTACTGTATTTCTTCTTGTTAAAGCACGCTCTGGATTTTTAGTAGGAGAATAACGGGTAATTCCTCTTTGTATACCTACCAATACCGCAGCCTGCGGAATGGTAAGTTGATCTGCAGTTGTGTTAAAATAAACTCTCGCAGCAGATTTAATTCCATAAGCTTGGTTACCAAAATCTACCGTATTTAAATACATGGTGATAATTTCTTCTTTGGTATAATTTCGTTCTAATTTTACTGCGATTACCCATTCTTGAAATTTTTGAATTATTCTTTTAAAATAATTTTTTTGTCTACCTTCTTCAGAGAATAGATTGAGTGCCAATTGTTGCGTAATTGTACTTCCACCTTGTTTTTTGCCCATAATTGCATAAGCAAAAATGGTAAATGTTCTTTTAAAATCTATACCAGAGTGAGATTTGAAACGGATATCCTCCGTTGCTATTAATGCATTAACAACATTTGGAGAAATTTGATTATAATTTACATTAGATCTGTTTTTTACAAAATAAGTGCCAATAACTTTTCCATCTTCAGACATAATCTCTGTAGCTTCATTACTTTTTGGATGTTCTATAGCTCTGAAAGAAGGGATTTCTCCAAATAGGCCAAAGCCAATTAAAATTATAAAAAGTGCGAAAAATACCATTCCGCCAATCAGCAGTTTCCATAGTGTAAAGTTATACTTCTTAATATCTTCTTTTAATAAGGGTTTACTCATTTTATGTTATAGTTATTCTTGAAAAATTCAAGGTACTTGGTTAAAGTTTCTTTATCTTTTAATTTATTAAAGTTTTCTTTACTTATATAAAAACTCATATAAGTAGCTGAAGGTATTTTCATGATTTTGGGTAAAATTGCACTTATTCCTCCAGAATATAGTTTTACTTCTTGTAGGGTACTAAAATTGCCTACATATATTAATTGTTCTTCCACTAGCTCAATTAATTGATGCTTTAAATTTTCGCTTGCAAAGTTTACTCTATTAAATTGTCCTATGCCAAATCTAGATGAACTAACATTTAAACTTGCATCCGCTATTGCTATAACGTAAAAATATGTTTTAGATTCTGCTAAGCTAAAAATATTATTTACTCCAGTTTGGATTGTTTTATTTTTTAATGTATCTATTATTTCTTTTGTGTTTCTTGTGGGCTTAATAATTGCTAGTTCACTAGATAATTTTTCATTTTTAATATCAATCTTTTTTTCAGGTATAATATTATTTAATTTAGTAGATGCAGTATTAATTGCTTTTTCATTTAATTTATTTTCTTTAACTGTATCAGTTTTTATAGTAAATACATCTTTAACAATTGAATTTACAACTTGTTTCTCAATAAACGGTGGCTCTAATGAGTCGAAATCTAACAAAGCAATTTTTCTCTCTTTAAAACTTTTTAAATTGGCATTAATATAGGCAATATGAGTTTTTACTAAAGGATTTATTAATATGTCATCAGGATATTGAGTAATAATTTTATTAAATGCGGTTAATAAGTTATCTACATTTTGGGTTCTTCCAATTGAAATTGCTTTCAGATAATCGTATTGAGCTTGTAAATTATTGTTAGGAAAACGTTGATTGATCTCCTCAACACTATTAATTATCTTCAAAAAATCTTTTTCTACATATGTTTCAAAAGTTTTATTGTAAAGTTTATTAAGCTCTACCTCTAATGCATTCTCTTTAAGTGAGAAATTTGGGTCTAAGATTGTTTTAGCAAATATTGAATTTGGATATTTATTTAATACAATGTTTTTATAATTATTAGCTTTTGTCTCATTAATACTTTTATAATTTAAATATAAGCTATAATAAATTGTTTCTAGATGATTGTTTTGTGGGTAAAGTTCTAATAATAATTCATAAATCTTTATAGCCTCTTGTTGATCATTTAATACTTGTTGGTAAAAACCTGCAATCTCAAAATAGGCATTAATAATTAACTGATTTGATTTTGTTAATTTTTCTAGTGTTAAAGGTAATAAAGCCGCATACTTTTTAATTAATTCTTCTTTCCCAGTTTCTAAATGAGCTACTGTGTTATTAGCAGTATCACTTGTGTTGTTAAGTGCATTATTTTGGTTTTGCTGATTGATTTGACTTGATGATTTTACACTTTGTCTCCAATTATCTGCTAATGTTCTATTTCCCCATTTTTTCTTAAAGTCTGAGAACCCTATACTAATCGTACCTATATTATTGAAATAGAAAGTTCCATTATTTTGTTTGGATGTGCTGTTAATAGTTTCATTATCAATTAGTTTTCCATTCGTATTAATATTTATAGGGGTAATTTCTTTTTTTGCCTCAAACATTAAATCTATTCTTTTAAATCGTTCTTGTTCATTTAACTTAGCGATAGACTGTAGTGTATCTTCTTTAGAAATTAGCTGATAACGCTCAGTTAAAAATTCTAAATTTTGCCCTTTTTTAACAATAGCTTCGTAATTAGGATAGTTATTTGGCAAAGTAGAGTTTGCACTATCGTAATATAGCTTAGCATTTGTATAATCTCTTAAATCTTTAAAATTGAGCTCTGCAATTTTTAAATAGGTTAGCCCTTTTTGAAATTGGTTAATAGTGCTTTTTTGAGCAGAAAGTTGGTAATAGATTAAAGCTTTATCAAAATTATTATCTGTATAATAGTCTTCAGCAACTTCGTAATAAATTTGATCATTATAATCTAAATTTTTATCGTCTTTTAGCAGCTTAATTAGTTGTTCTCTTCGATTAGATGCTCCATCTTTTAGTAAGTCATTTATACGTATTTTGCTCAACTTTGCATTAAAATACATTTCAAATGGAGCATTGCTATTTTCAACTTTGGTATAATTTATTAAACTTAATTTATACTCTTTTTCATACTCATATAACTGTGCTAAAATATAATTCCACCTTATTCGGCTTTGAGCTTGGTTAGTTTCTTTTATCGCACGTTTTAAATATGATATAGCTTCTTTGTATTTATGTTTATAAATACTCATTTGTGCCAAAGTAACTAATGGATCTGTTCTATTAGCTTTAGCTGATTCTATATAGGTTTTTATTGTATCAAGAACTTTTATTGCACTGATAGAGTCATTCATTTTTATTAAACTTCTAGCTTTCCAATTCAAAGCTGTTAAGTATGTTTTTTTAGTATTTTTAAAAGTTTTAGCAGTATAATCAAAATAAGCTACCGCATTAAAATAATTACCACTGTAAAAATTGGTTTTACCAAGTAAAATATAAGCTTCGTCTGTATAATTGCTGAGTTTTTTTTCTGTAATAATGGATTTCGCTTTATTAGCAATGTCTTCAAGTTCTCCTACTATTAGGCTAGAATTTAAATAATCTATAGCATTAGGTGATATGTAAACAGCTAAAAAGTCTTTATAATTATCCTTATTATTTTTATAAAGCTCTTCCTGATAACTGTTTAATAGAATATTTGAATTATAGATATAGTTGTATTTAGCAGATAAATTCTGTAAAGCCCTATTGCTAAGAGTGTTTTTTTGAGAAGAACAACTACAGATTAAAATTATACCCAAGCAAATAGTGCTTAATTTTGAAATAAGATTTGGGATAGTAGTCAAGAATATATATTTGTGTTTAATTATACAATATAACAAAATGTAAGCAAAATTATTTTATTCGTTGATAAATTCTTAATATTTAAAGCTTAATTTAGATTTAGTATCACATTATGAAAGAACCTGAAGAAAATAAGGAATTGAAAGATGCCAATAATTTTGCCAAATATACTGGAGTTGCTTTTCAAATGATGGCTACAATTGGTATAATGACATTTATTGGGTATAAGATTGATGAAAATAGAGAAAGTAAGCAACTTATATTTACCGCAATTTTTGGTTTAATTGGCGTTGTGGGTTCTTTGGTACAGGTTGTTCGTTCATTAAATAAAAATCAGTAATTAATTTAATAATGTACAAATTGCAAATTTTTTTAAAGTTTTATTTATCAATTTTTTTAAAAAGTTAACTAATATCCTATGTTTATTTACCTTTGTAAAAATTAGTAAATTAAGGATTTGAGTTTATCACGTTTTATTAGCTATTATATTTTATATACGGCAATTCTTGCGAGTATTGCAATAGCATTACCTTTTGTTTTTCCTAGTGTAATCTTATTAGCTAATAAATTTTGGTTGATTTTTGGGTTTTTAAGCGGGCTTACACTTATAGCTTATATATTGGCAGTTCTTGGTATAAAACAAAATCCAGAAACAGGTATAATGGCAATAATGGTATCTATTGGCGTGAAGATGCTTTTTTCTATGGCTTTTGTGTTGATTTACAGCTTAAACCATAAAGGAAAAGACATGTTATTTGCCTTCAATTTTTTTTCTTTATATTTATTGTTTACTAGCTTTGAAATATACGGTTTGTTACGTAACTTGCGCCACCAAAATAAATAGTAAAAATCTTCGAGTAAATGGATTGTAGCCACGTTTTTGATTTTAAGTTTAAGAGGTTAGTTGTTGTTTTTACGCTTTTTTCGGCGTTTTTGATGGTTTCTCTTCATGCAAGTGCGCAAATTGACAGCACGGTTTCGAATAATGATTCTGAAAATGTTTCGGTTTCTTCAAATGAAATTGTGTCTAGTGACGTTAAGCATGTTGAGGAAAAATTTGATCCTACCAAAGTGATTATGGAACATATTGCGGATTCGCATATGTGGCATTTATGGGGTAATACATCTCTTCCATTACCAGTTTTATTATATACACCTTCTGGATTAGAACTTTTCTCTTCGGGTCATTTTCATCATGGCGAAGAGGATTATGATGGTAAATATAATAAGTACCGTTTGGTAACTGGCTTAGAACAAGAAGTTTCTAAAAATTTCTTTAATAAAAGCATTAAGGTAGTTGGGTCAGATGGTAAAATTGATGAAACTGCATCAGATAAAGTAATTGATTTATCAATCACAAAAAACGTTGCTGCAATGTTTATTTCAATTGTGGTTTTATTGATTGTGTTTGTTTCTGTTGCTAAAGCTTATAGTAAAACAAAAGGTAAGTCTCCAAAAGGATTACAAGCTTTAGTAGAGCCTATTGTAATTTTTGTAAGAGACGATATTGCTAAGCCAAACATTGGGCATAAATTCGCTAAATTTATGCCATACTTGTTAACTACGTTTTTCTTCATTTGGATTAACAATTTAATGGGTTTAATTCCAATATTTCCAGGTAGCGCAAACGTAACGGGTAATATTGCACTAACATTCGTTATGGCTTTAGGGACCTTAATTATTGTAAATATTAATGGTAACAAATACTATTGGAAACATATTTTTAGACCAGATGTACCTTGGTGGTTATATCCAATTATGATTCCTGTGGAGTTAATTGGTATTATTTCTAAGCCATTTGCATTAATGATACGTCTATTCGCTAACATTACTGCTGGTCACATTATCGTATTAAGTTTAATATCTTTAATATTTATTTTTGAAACTATAGCAATGGCGCCAGTTTCTGTAGCATTCGTAATATTTATGTTTGTTTTGGAATTATTAGTTGCCTTTTTGCAAGCGTTTATATTTACATTACTTACAGCCTTATTTATTGGTATGGCTGTAGAAGAACATCATTAAAAGCAAATTATTTTTTACAATTAATATAAATTAGATTATTATGGTAGGTTCAATCGCGGCAATTGGTGCCGGTTTAGCAGTAATCGGTGCAGGTATCGGTATCGGTCAAGTAGGTGGTAAAGCAATGGAAGGTATTGCTCGTCAGCCAGAAGCTGCATCAAAAATTCAAACTGCAATGATTATTGCTGCTGCTCTTATTGAGGGTGCTGCTTTATTCGGAATTGTAGTTGCATTATTAGGAAATAATCCTCCTGTACCTGGTGCATAAACTAAAATTTAGGCTGGCTATTTAACGATTGGTTAAATAGTCCAGCCTTTGTAAAAGATTTTTTTAAAAAATAATAATAAAATGGAATTAGTAACCCCAAGTATTGGTTTAGTTTTTTGGACTTCGGTATCATTTATTTGTCTATTAATAATTCTTAGGAAATTTGCATGGAAACCTATTTTAGGTGCTTTGCATGAGCGTGAGCAATTTATAGATGATGCTTTAAACAAAGCTGAGTTAGCTAAACAAGAAATGGCTCGTTTAACTTCTCAGAATGAAGAGTTAATGAAACAAGCTCGTGCAGAACGCGATGAGATTTTGAAAGAAGCTAAAACGCTTAAAGATAACATTGTTAATGAAGCTAAAACTTCTGCACAAACTGAAGGTGCTAAATTGATTGAAAAAGCTCGTATTGAGATTGAAAATCAAAAGAAAGCAGCATTGGCTGAATTAAAAGAACAAGTTTCCTCATTATCTATTGATATTGCTGAGCGTGTTTTACGTAGCCAATTAGATGATAAAGCAAAACAACAAGATTTGGTTGCAAATCTGTTAAAAAATGTTGAATTAAACTAAGTTAGATCTGAGACACTAGATGTGAGATGTGAGGCTGGTATAGATAGAGAGGAACTTCTCAAATCTCAAATCTCAAATCTCAAATCTCAAAATAAAAAATATGTCAAGTAAAGCAGGAGCCAGATACGCAAAATCGTTAATTGACCTTTCTACAGAGGAAAATGCTTTGGAGGAAATTAAAAACGATATGGTGTTTTTTGAAGGTGTTGTTGATGACAACAGTGAATTAGAAGCTATTCTTAAAAATCCAATTGTGCCTCTAGACAAAAAAGCGGGTATTTTGAAGGATATTTTTGGTAGCAAGGTTCATAAAATTACCAATAGCTTTTTATATCTAGTCGTTAAAAAGGGTCGTTCTTCAATTTTGTTTGATACTGCTAAACAGTTTATTGCGCATTATAATGTTATTAAGGGAATTGTAACTGCAGAAGTAACTTCAGCAATTGTATTAACCGAAGCTAGCAAAACTGAAATTATTGCTTTAGTTAAAAAGGAATTAGGTGCAAACCAAGTGATTGTTAAAGAAAAAGTTGACGAAAAATTAATTGGTGGCTTTATTTTAAAAGTTGGCGATAAGCAATTTGATGCAAGTATTGCTAGCAGTTTAAGCAAACTGAAAAAAGAATTTGCACAAGGTATTGCTTAAGGTAAAAGTCTAAAGCAATTGAAATAAATAATAAAGAGTACAAGATTTACATTTTCAATAAGAAATCAAAATAGAAATTATGGTAGAGGTAAGACCAGACGAAGTTTCGGCAATTATCAGACAACAATTGTCAGGCTTTAAATCAGAAGCTGAATTGGAAGAAGTAGGTACCGTTTTACAAGTGGGTGATGGTATTGCTCGTGTATACGGCTTAACTAAAGTTCAAAGTGGCGAGTTAGTTGAGTTTGCTAACGGATTACAAGGTATCGTTTTAAATCTTGAAGAAGATAACGTAGGTGTGGTTTTATTAGGCCCATCAGACGAGATTAAAGAAGGTGATACCATTAAACGTACTAAAAAAATTGCCTCTATTAAAGTTGGTGAAGGTATGTTAGGTCGTGTGGTAAACACACTTGGCGAAGCTATTGACGGTAAAGGACCAATTTTAGGTGAGACTTATGAAATGCCTTTGGAGCGTAAAGCACCAGGTGTAATTTATCGTCAGCCTGTTACTGAGCCATTACAAACTGGTATTAAAGCTATCGATGCAATGATCCCGATTGGTCGTGGTCAACGTGAATTGGTTATCGGTGACCGTCAGATTGGTAAAACAGCTGTTTGTATCGATACCATTATCAATCAAAAAGAATTTTACGAAGCAGGTAACCCTGTATTCTGTATATATGTAGCTTGTGGTCAAAAAGCAAGTACAGTTGCTAACGTTGTACGTACTTTAGAAGAAAACGGTGCAATGCCATACACGGTTGTTGTTGCGGCTTCTGCTGCTGAGCCTGCTCCTTTACAATTCTACGCTCCTTTCGCAGGTGCTGCAATTGGAGAATTCTTCCGCGATACTGGTCGTCCTGCATTGATTGTTTATGATGATTTATCTAAACAAGCTGTGGCTTACCGTGAGGTTTCATTATTGTTAAAGCGTCCTCCAGGTCGTGAAGCTTATCCAGGTGACGTGTTTTACTTACACAGTCGC
>JBBSRF010000017.1:0-17977 GCA_038243335.1 Sphingobacteriales bacterium | reverse complement strand
CGCTTCTTTAGGCGGTAATTATGGCGGCAAATATGTTAAAAATGAATATTATAAGGAAGGTGAAGCACCAGAGAAATCTGTTGATGTAGAATTAGCTATACAATTAAAAGAAGAAAACAAAGCGTTTAAGGTAGAAAAATACGTTCACACCTACCCTCACTGCTGGCGTACAGATAAACCAGTTTTATACTATCCATTGGATAGTTGGTTTATTAAAACTACAGCCGTAAAAGAGAAAATGGTGGCCTTAAACAAAACTATAAATTGGAAACCAGAAGCTACCGGCACTGGTCGTTTTGGCAACTGGTTAGAGAATTTAGTAGATTGGAATTTATCTCGTTCTCGTTATTGGGGCACTCCATTACCAATTTGGCGCACAGCGGATGGATTGGAAGAAAAATGTATTGGATCTATAGCTGAGTTGAATGCAGAAATCAAAAAATCTATCGATGCTGGTTTTATACCTGCTGGTTTTGAGTTAAAAGATATGCATCGCCCTTATGTTGATGATGTAATTTTAACATCAGCTAAAGGTGAAAAAATGAACCGCGAATTAGACCTTATTGATGTTTGGTTTGATAGCGGAGCCATGCCTTATGCACAATGGCATTTCCCATTTGAAAACAAGGAAGAATTTGAAAACGCTTACCCTGCCGATTTTATAGCTGAAGGTGTAGATCAAACTCGTGGTTGGTTCTTTACATTGCATGCCATAGCAGTGATGTTAAGCGAAAGCAGTGAGGAGATTAAAGCCATCAATAAACACGTTAATAATTTAGGTGTTGCTTATAAAAACGTCGTTTCTAACGGATTAGTGCTAGATAAAAATGGCAATAAAATGTCTAAACGTTTAGGCAATGCTGTTGATCCCTTTACTACAATTGACACTTACAGTGCCGATGCTACGCGTTGGTATATGATCTCAAACGCATCACCCTGGGATAATTTAAAATTTAGTTTAGAAGGCTTAGATGAAGTTCGCCGTAAATTTTTCGGCACACTTTACAATACGTATTCTTTCTTTGCACTTTACGCAAACATCGATAAGTTTGAAATCGATCTAGAAAATCAAACGCCAATTGCAAAACGTAGCGAATTAGACCGTTGGGTTTTATCATTATTACAAATTTTAATTAAGGAAGTTGATGAATGTTATGAAGCTTATGAACCTACAAAGGCAACTAGAGCCATTCAAACTTTCGTTGATGAACATTTAAGTAATTGGTACATTCGTTTATCTCGTCGCCGTTTCTGGAAGGGCGAAATGACGGAAGATAAAAAAGCAGCTTACGAAACTTTGTTTACTTGTTTAATGAGTATTTCTCAATTAATGAGCCCAGTCGCTCCTTTCTTTGCAGATTGGCTTTATATCAGGTTAACAGAGGCAAATCCAAATATACATACTGCAAAATCTGTGCATTTAACCATTTGGAACGAAGTTGATACCAGTTTAATAGATTTCGACTTGAACGAGCGTATGGAACTTGCTCAAAATATCTCATCGATGGTTTTATCATTGAGAAAGAAAATGGGCATTAATGTTCGTCAGCCTTTGGCAAAAGTTCTTATTCCAGTTTTGGATGATCGTTTTCAAATTAAGGTAGAATTAGTAAAAGATTTAATTTTATCAGAAACAAACATTAAAGAAGTTGACTTTATAAAAGACACCGCAGGTTTCATCAAAAAGAAAATCAAACCTAACTTTAAAGCTTTAGGTGCAAAAGTTGGCAAAGACATGAAGATGGTATCTGAAGCAATTGGTAATATCACCCAAGAAGAACTAAATCAATTCGAAAAAGAAGGTTGTTTCTTAATACCTGATACTGAATACTCGATACTATTAAGCGACGTAGAAATTATTGCGGAAGATATACCGGGATGGCAAGTCACTAATATGGGCAATTTGACTGTTGCGCTAGATGTTACGATTACCACTGTTTTAAAACAAGAAGGTTTATCAAGAGAATTTATTAATCGTATTCAGAATTTGAGAAAAGAGTTGAGTTTTGAGGTAACTGATCGCATAACAGTTCGTTTACAACAAGATAACTTAATAACACCCGCAGTTATGGAAAACAAAGCCTACATTTGTGCCGAAATTCTTGCAGATGACATTAAACTCGAAGATAATTCATTTAAAGGAAAACAAATAGTAATTGAAGATGTTGAACTACAAGTTTCAATTGACAAACAATAATTAGATTATGGACTTATCACGATTTAAAAAAAGCAAAAAAAATCTTGATAGCTCCATCAAAACTGAAAAAATTAATAAATAAAAGGATGGAAAAAACTACCAAAACCCGTTATTCAGATAGCGAACTACAAGAGTTTAAAGAGCTGATCCAAGGAAAATTAAAGAGTTCTAGAGAAGAATTTCTTGCTTTAACTTCTTCATTAAGTAGTCCTAATTCTCATGGAACAGAAGATACTTCTGGCGCCTACAAAACATTAGAGGATGGTTCTGCAACTTTAGAAAAAGAGCAAATTAACCAATTAGCAGCACGTCAGAAAAAATTTATAGAAAATTTAGAGGCTGCTTTGGTTCGTATTGAGAACAAAACATATGGAATTTGTAGAGAAACTGGTAAATTAATCCAAAAAGAAAGGTTAATGGCCGTTCCGCATGCAACATTAAGTATGGAAGCAAAATTGAAACAAGGTTAATGAAAGGATATACAAAACCCTTACTACTTATTTTTTTAGTTTTACTAGCTGATCAAGTTCTCAAAATTTGGATTAAAACCAATATGTATCTTGGTCAAGAGTTTAAAGTTTTTGGCGAGTGGTTTATCATTCATTTTACCGAGAACAACGGTATGGCATTCGGATTAGAATTTGGTGGTGAATTTGGAAAACTAGCGCTTTCGCTATTTAGAATTTTTGCTGTTGCAGGTATTGGCTATGGTTTACATTACATGATAAAACATAAATACCACCGTGGTTTAATTTTAAATGTAGCATTAGTATTTGCTGGAGCTTTGGGTAATATTATCGACTCTGTTTTTTATGGATTAGTTTTTAAATATGAAACCTTATTTCATGGACGTGTTGTAGATATGCTCTATTTTCCGATTGTAAGTGGAACATTTCCTACATGGTTGCCATTCTGGGGAGGTGAACAGTTTGAGTTCTTCCGTCCGGTATTTAACTTAGCAGATACTGCAATTTCTGTTGGTGTGGTGATGATATTAATTTTCCAAAAAACTTACTTTAAGGAAGAGAATAAAGATGAAGTAGGTATTAACAATGAAAGTGTTGAAGATTAAAACTCGAAACTTATAAAAAAACGCCATGCCGATTCATCAGCATGGCGTTTTTTGTTTTAGTTAGTTATCTTTGATTAACATCAAAAAAATAAATTATGAGTTTCGATTTACAACCTACTTTAAAAAACCACTTAATCAAAATCACACCGCTACAGGAAGAAGATTTTGATAAACTTTACACTGTCGCATCCGACCCTTTACTTTGGGAACAACATCCAAATAAAAACCGATACCAATTGGAAGTTTTTAAAAATTTCTTTAAAGGTGCTATGGAATCTAAAGGTTCTGTTTTAGTACATGATATTGAAACAGGTAAAGTAATTGGGAACTCAAGATATTATGATTTAGATGAGGAGAAAAATTCTATCACAATTGGCTATACATTCATAAGCCGTGGTTTGTGGGGCAAAGGTTATAATCAAATATTAAAAAAATTAATGTTTGATTATGCTTTTAAATTCGTCGATAAAGTAATCTTACACGTTGGGTCTACAAATTTTCGTTCACAAAAATCTATAGAAAAAATTGGAGCAGAAAAAATTGGGTTATTAGATATTGCCTATTATGGAGAACCAATTAAAACAAATTTTATTTACGAGATAAAAAAGGAAGATTGGATAAAAAATAACTAATTGAATATCTGTCAATTAAGATCTAATAAAATATAAATATAAATCTTGGCTGTGGAATTGCAAGCATAATTACATCTGATATATACACACACAAAAAACAGAAACATTATGAAAAAGTTAATAGCCCTTACCTTTATTGCCCTATTTAGTTTGAATGCAATGGCGCAACAAGTAGATTTAAGAAAGAAGATTAATGTTAGCGGTTCTGCAGATGCAGAGGTTACACCAGACATTATTTACTTAACCATTTCTTTAAAAGAGTACTTTAAAGATAATAACAGTAAAAAAAGAGTTGAAATTACTGAAATAGAAAAGCAATTGTACAATGCAGTTTTAAAAGCAGGTATTGATAAAGAAAATTTAATGGTTAACAACATCTCTAGCTATAATTATATAACGGAGAAAAAGAAAAACCCTGATTTTTTAGCCAAAAAACAATATCGTTTAAAAGTAACCGATTTAAATAAATGGAATGAAATAATCGGTTCAATTGATGCTAAAGGAGTTGATTATACTAACATTGATAGTTATGACTTCTCTGGAATTGAAGCCTTAAAAAAAGAGCTCAAGATTAAAGCATTACAAGCTGCTAAAGTAAAAGCATTATACATGGTTGAATCTTTAGGTGAAAGACTTGGTGGTGTAATTGATATTCAAGAAATAAACAATGAGAATTTCCCACAACCAATGTATAGATCAAATGTAATGATGATGAAAGCTGAAATGGCAGATGCTGGCGAAGGCGCTCCTGAATTAGATTTTAAGAAAATTAAATTAAATTATGTAGTAAATACAGTATTCGAAATTAAATAACTGATTAAAAATTATATAGGAAGAGGATTAAAAATTCTATTTTATAATTAAAACCTATATTGAACGATTAGAATACAGCTTTTAAAAATAAATGAAACCTATCAAATCAATTTGGTAGGTTTTTTGTTTATATTAAAATAATTAACCTTAATCATAAAATCATGAAAAAATTAATTTACTCTTTAATTCTAATATTTACATTAGGAATTAGCAGCACTACTGTTTCTGCTGCAACTAAAAATGAAACAAAAACTGAAATGACAGCTGAGCAAAGAGCTCAATTTGATAAGCTAGTTAACAGAGTGGAAGAAATACGCAAAATGGATAAATCTAATTTAACTAGGGTAGAGAAAAAAGCTTTACGTAGTGAGTTAAAAGAGATGAAAGCTAAAGCTAACGGATTAAATCAAGGTGTTTACCTTTCTGTTGGTGCAATCATTATCATCATTTTATTATTGATTTTAATTTTGTAATTAATTACACAATCCTATATTAACAAAAAGTCCCGAATTATCTTCGGGACTTTTTGTTTTGAAAAAGACCGTCTTTGCTAGTTAAGAAGAAATCTCACCAGGTATTTGCAGAATGCTTTAAGATTGCTTGGTGCCTCGAAATGAAGAACGGTAATTAATCTATAATATCAAATCCAGTATATTTTCTTAAAACTTCTGGAATGACAATTCCATTTGATGTTTGATAGTTTTCTAATATTGAAGCTACAATACGAGGTAATGCTAGAGCACTGCCATTTAAAGTATGTACCAATTGTGTTTTCCCAGATGCACCTTTAAAACGAATTTTTGAACGGTTACTTTGAAAAGTTTCTACATTAGAAACTGAAGAAACTTCTAACCATCTTTCTTGAGAAGCACTCCAAGTCTCCATATCATAAGTCATCGCAGAACCAAAACCCATATCGCCGCCACACAAACGCAAAACACGATAATGTAAACCTAATTTTTGCAAAAGGCTTTGTACATAAGTGCTCATATTCTCTAATGTTTCATAGGATTTGTCTGGATGAGTTACTTGTACCAACTCTACCTTATCAAATTGATGTAAACGATTTAAACCACGAACATGTGAACCGTAAGAACCTGCTTCTCTGCGAAAGCATGGTGTATAAGCTGTATTTTTAATTGGTAAATCTTCTTCCTTTAAAATTACGTCGCGGTATAAATTAGTAACCGGAACTTCTGCAGTTGGAATCAAGTATAAATCATCTACTGTAGAATGGTACATTTGCCCCTCTTTATCTGGCAATTGACCAGTACCAAAACCCGATGCAGCATTCACTAGAAGTGGAACTTGAACTTCATTGTACCCAGCTGCTATTGCCTCATCTAAGAAAAAATTAATCAAAGCACGTTGTAATCGAGCTCCTTTACCCTTGTAAACAGGAAATCCTGCTCCAGTAATTTTAACACCCAATTCAAAATCTATAATGTCATATTTTGATGTTAATTCCCAATGCGGTTTTGCATCAGCTGGCAATTTTGCTGGTTCTCCATGTATTAAAACAATCTCATTCTCTTCAGGTGTGGTGCCCGATTTAACTAAATCATGCGGTAAATTAGGTAACTGAACTAAGAGATTAAACTGATTAGTTTCTAATTCAGTTAACTGCTCAGCAAGATTTTTAATATTTTCTTTGTGAGCCGTAGTATTTGATTTTAAAACTTCCGCTTCATCCTTTTTTCCTGCACGCATTAAATCGCCAATCTGTTTAGCCGCAGCATTTGCCTCTGCAGAAATACTATCTAACGAAGTTTGAGTTTGGCGACGCTCTTCATCTATGGAGATGATTTGATCTACCAATTCTAATTGTTTAAAATTACGCACACTTAAGCGCTCTAAAACTTTCTCTCTATTTTCGCGGATATAGTTAACTTGCAACATTATTTTAAATTTTTACAAAGATAATAAGAGTTACGAGTTATCTGTTACGAGTTGCATGTTTTTACCGACCCTAAGCCCATAACCTCTAACTCACAATACTCAACTTAGATTATGGAAGGAAAACTATATCTCGTACCAACACCAATTGGCAATTTAGAGGACATGACCTTTAGAGCCATTCGTATTTTAAAAGAAGCAGATGTAATTTTAGCAGAAGATACACGCACAAGCGCACCAATGCTTAAACACTTTGGTATTGATAAAAAAGCATATTCTCATCACCAGCATAACGAACATAAAGCCACTTCAGAAATTATTAAGTTTTTAAAAGAAGGAAAAAATGTAGCTTTAATATCTGATGCAGGCACTCCAGCGATTTCAGATCCAGGATTTTTCTTGGTAAGAGAAGCATTAAAAAATGAAATAGAAGTAAATTGTTTACCTGGCGCTACTGCTTTTGTTCCAGCCTTAGTTAATTCTGGTTTGCCAAGTGATCAATTTGTTTTTGAAGGATTTCTTCCTGTTAAGAAAGGCAGACAAACCCGTTTAAAATTATTAGCTAATGAAGAACGTACCATGATTTTCTACGAAAGCCCGCATCGACTTTTAAAAACATTAGCAGAATTTGCCGAGTATTTAGGGGAAGAAAGACAAGCTTCAGTAAGTAGGGAATTAACAAAAATGTACGAAGAAACTGTGAGAGGAACTTTAGTAGAAATAAAATCACATTTCGAAAACAATATATTAAAAGGAGAATTCGTAATTTGTGTAGCTGGACAAGCGGAGAATAAAGATAAAAAAGTAAAGAACAAGGATAAATACAAAGAAGATCATGATTAATATAGATAGATTTTTAAGCGACGAACAAGATCCAAAAGCAGTTGAAAAAGTAATTGGCAAATTAAATGATCTGTTAACAACAGGCGAAGAGATTATGTATTTAGCTGTACAAAAGAAACCTGCGGTAAACCTTTTACCAGATAGCATTGCAATTACCAATAAAAGAATTTTTTATTGTGAACCCGGTAATTTAGGATTAACGATGAATTTTAAAGATATCTCTTGGAAAAACATCAAAGAAGTTTCTTTTAAAGAAGAGTTTTTTGGCTCTAAATTTATCTGTGTACCGCAACATGGCGAAAATATTGTAACTGAATTTATTCCTAAAATCCAGACTAGAAAATTGCATCAAGCAGCAAATGAGCAATTAGAAGCTTTTAAGGAATTGACCAGACAACAAAGTTTGGAAGATACTAGAGCCGCAGCAACTGCTGTAAATATGCCTGTGACTGAAAATGTTATTGATTTAATTATTGAAGATGCTGAGATTGTGCAAGAACAGATAATTGAGGAAACGGAAGACGAATCCACTTTAAAATTAAGAAAGTTAAAAACGCTATACGATAAACAGCTTATTACACTTGCTGAATATGAAAGTAAAAAAGCAAATATTTTAGATAGTTTGTAACTATTCATTTGTCATGCTGAGGCACGAAGCATCTCTTAAGATTAGTATTTCTTTTTAGAGATTCTTCACTACGTTCAGAATGACAAAACACCTCATAAAATGAACAAAAAACAAAACTACCTTTTAGCCTTAATAAGTGCGTTTTTGATGTGGTTAGCTTGGCCACCACATATTTGGTTCGCACCACTTTTACTTGTTGGCTTAGTCCCGCTATTTATTGCTTTAAATGAGATTACAAAGCAAAACGAAACAAAAAAGGGTAAACAAATCTTTTTAACAGCAGGGTTAACTTTTTTTGTCTGGAATACAGCGTCTATTTATTGGGTATATAATGCGGTAAGTTCTTTTAATGATGGGCTTGCAGGCTCAATTATCGCATTTTTTGTCTCTCTAATTCCTTATGGTTTAGGTGCATTATTAATGACTTTCGCTTTTTGGTTATACTACCAATTACAGTCTAAGGTTAACAGTAAAATAGCTTATTTGGGTTTAGTTTCATTTTACATTTCAATGGAGTATTTACATCAGAGTTGGGATTTAGCTTTTCCATGGATGACTTTAGGAAATGGGTTTGCTGGCATGCACCAATTGGCACAATGGTATGAATATACTGGTGTTTATGGCGGTTCTTTATGGATTTTATTAAGTAATATTCTTGCTTTTGAAGCCTATAATGCATTAAACAGTAAATCCGTTAGTAATGTTAAATTAGCTATCACTTGGGGCTTTATTATCATTTTACCTATTGGATTTTCGCTTTATACGTATTACAATTACAAAGAAAAATCAGTTCCAATAAATGTGGTAACCGTACAACCAAATATTGATCCATATGAAAAATATGGTAAAATTTCATCTTCACAGCAGATTAGTATTTTAACTCGTTTATCAGATTCTGTAGCTCAAGTAAATACAGAATACTTCATTTGGCCAGAAACAGCTGTTCCGAACTATGCTGATGAAAATACCATCAGAAATAATCCAGATTATTTACAAGCGCAACAGTTTCTGAGTAAATACAAAAATGGAACTTTAATTACAGGGATTGAAAGTGTTAGGTTTTATAATGATAAAAAAACTATCTCTGCCAAAGCTGCCCAAAATGGTGGTTTTTACGATAATTATAATGCTGCATTACAAATTGAAAACTCAGCAGAAGTAAAGTTTTATCATAAATCAAAATTGGTCCCTGGTGCAGAAAAATTACCATTTCCTGTAATATTTTCTTTCATTGCGCCAGTATTTGATAAACTAGGTGGCAGTGTATCTGGTTGGGGTTGGCAAGAAAATCCAGCTGTTTTTTATTCTCAGAATGGCGTTGGTGTTGCACCTGTAATTTGCTACGAATCTCTTTGGGGAGGATGGATTGGAGAATCTGTTAAAAATGGCGCACAGTTTATTGCGATTATAACCAATGATGGTTGGTGGGGAAATACTTCTGGTAAAGACCAGCATTTAATGTATGCTAAGCTTAGAGCAATAGAAACAAGACGTTGGGTAGTAAGATCTGCAAACACTGGAATATCTGGTTTTATAAATCAGCGTGGCGATCTAATTAAACAATCTAAATGGTGGGTGGCAACTGCATTAAAAGCAGACATTAATTTAAACGATTCGCTTACAACTTACGTTAATACGGGTGATGTATTAGCTAAAGCTTTTTCAATTTTAGCACTACTACTCGCATTAACTATTCCTTATAAAAAATGGGCGAAGAAATAAAAAAAAATAGAAAAGAACAACCTTTACAGTTTATACTTTTATTATTCATCGTATTATTAAATGTTGGTTGTGATCAGGTATCTAAAACGGTAGTTAGGCATAAAATAGATTACAATGAGAACATTGGTTTTATAAAAAATCATGTTACCTTAACCAAGGTTGAAAATACAGGAGCTTTTTTAAGTGCTGGTGATAATTTACCAGAATCTGTTCGCTTTATTTTATTAAGCCTTTTACCAATTTTAGTTTTGGCTTACGGCTTATATTATTTATTTATTCATCATAATTTGCCTAGATTTTTTCAACTAGGTATGTGTTTTTTAATTGGAGGAGGAATTGGTAATATTTACGATCGAATTAGATTTGGTTCCGTTACCGATTTTCTACATATCGACTTTGTAATGTTTAGAACAGGCATCTTCAATTTAGCCGATGTTTCTATCATGATTGGAATTGGAATTTTGCTTATCGACTCTTTTAATAAAAAAGTAAAGCAGAATTTAAAAGTATAAACTTCTATACCCAATAAAAAAAAGGAAGGCAGATTCTGCAATCACCTTCCATTTTTATTATTTTATTTTCGCTTTAAACTTACCATCTGTAACATTTACTGTTTTCCCATTTTCACCAGTTTTTGCATTAAAATTAAATGTTCCTTCAACATATCCGCCTTCATCTTTAGTTATTATTATAGTGCCAGATCCTAAACCTCCCAAAGTTAGCGCCATTACTGGCGGCAATGTTGTTGCCGTATAAGATGCATTTGTATTGTTTGCACTATTGGAAATACTACCACCAATAGTATAAGTTTTTGGCCCACTATAATTAAAAAAATCTATATTGATTTGACCACCATCTCCTGTGCCAGCTAAACGTAATGCAGTGCTACCTTTTTGTGCTTCTACACCATAACCTCCAGACCAGTTCTTGCCATCTACTTTGGCGGTCATAAAACCATCTACTTTGGTATTACCAACACCATCCTTTTTCTTGCAAGCTACAACTGTAAATAAGATTAAACAGCCTAAAAATAATTTCTTAAAATTTTTCATCGTCGATTTGTTTTTAATGTTTATACAAAAAAACTAAATCAACATACTTTTTACAATACCAATTTACACGGATTTGAACTACCAAATTTTACGTAATCTAAATTTTATGGAATGTACTTACCTACAACTGGCATTCTTCTTCCCATACCAAAAGCTTTTGGAGAAACCCTTAATATAGGCGGGGTTTGATAGCGCTTAAACTCTGCTTGCGAAACTAATTTCAAAACTCGATGTACCAAATTTTCATCAAACCCTTGTTCAATTATGGCTTTAGATCCTTTTTGCAATTCAATGTGCTCAAATAAAATTCGATCCAAAATATCATATGCTGGAAGAGAATCTGAATCCTTCTGATCTGGCCTCAATTCTGCTGATGGTGGTTTTACAATGGTATTTTCAGGAATAATTTCTCCATCCTTATTGATATATCTAGCAAGCTCAAAAATCTGTGTTTTATAAACGTCTCCAATTACACCAATCGCTCCGCACATGTCTCCATAAAGCGTTCCGTAACCAACCGCACATTCGCTCTTATTTGAAGTGTTTAACAAAATGTAACCAAATTTATTAGACATCGCCATCAGAATAATTCCTCTGCAACGAGCTTGTATATTTTCTTCTGTTAAGTTGGCTTCTAAACCAGCAAACGGATTAGCCAACATATGATCAAATGCATTTGCTGCTTCTTTTATTTCAATTATTTCATGCTTGCAACCAATATTGTTTACCAAATCTAAAGCATCTTTTATAGAATGATCTGATGAATATTTAGAAGGCATTAAAACCGCCATTACATTTTCAGCACCTAATGCTCTACAGGCCAAAGCACATACAATAGCCGAGTCTATTCCTCCAGATAAGCCTAAAATTGCTTTTGTAAAGCCAGATTTATTAAAATAATCTTTAATACCTATAATTAAGGCATCATGAATTTGAGCAATATCTGTTGCTCTTTGTCCTGCCGGATATTTATTCTTTACATTTTGTACTTCATTCAAATCAAATACTTGAAGGTCTTCCTCAAAATATTTCATTTCTGCTTTTAATTCTCCTGATTCATCAAATACAAGTGAGCCTCCATCAAAAATAATTTCTGTTTGCGCACCAACCTGATTAACATAAAAAAGAGGTAAATTATACTTTTTTGCGTTGTCTGAAAGAACTTGAATACGGTCTTCATCATGTCGGTAGTTAAAAGGCGAAGCAGCAATATTAATCATCAAATCAGGTTGCTCCTTCATCAATTCATCCATCGGACAAGAAAGATATAATGGATTGTCATTAATGTTCCAAAGATCTTCGCAAATGGTCAAAGCAATTTTTTTACCTTTAAATAAAATACATTTAAACTCATTATTAGGTTCAAAATATCGGTATTCATCAAAAACATCATACGTTGGTAATAATGATTTTTTGGTAATCATCCTAACATTTCCATCTTCAATAAAATAAGCAGCATTGTATAAGTCTTTGCCCGCTAAAACTTCATTTTTAATTGGCAATCCTAATATACAGGCAATATCAATGCAATTTTTAGCGATTTGCTTAGCAGTTGTATCACATTGTTTGATAAATTCGTTATAATCTAAAAAATCTCTTGGCGGATAACCACAAATAGCTAGTTCTGCAAAAATAACAAGATCTGCACCTTTTTCTTTTGCAAGGTTAATGTTTGCTATGATATGCTTTTCATTATGTTCGAAATTTCCAATATGATAGTTCAGTTGTGCTAATGCTATTTTCATAAATAGAGAATATTTTTTTGCTATAAATTTACTGTTGTTTTAGAGAAATAAATAAATTTTTATAAAACAATATATTTTATAGCTTATTAAAGTAGTCGTAATGGTTAACAAGAGAAAACACAAAAAAAGATTATTAATTTACAATTAGAAGTATTTACCTTGTTCAAAAAAATAAATAATTTAAATATGTCTTCAACTACATTATCAAAACCAAAAAAAAGAATCGGCATCGTTTTATCTGGTGGTGGCATTAGAGGAATTGCACATCTGGGTGTTTTAAAGGCATTAACGAATACAGGAATTCAATTTAATCATATTAGTGGTACCAGTGCCGGCTCTATTGCGGGTGCATTTTATGCGGCAGGTGTAGCTCCAGAAACTGCATTGAATATTATTATTAAAACAAATCTTTTACGTTATTTAAGACCAGCCTTAGGTTCTTTGGGATTGATAAATATCGAGAACATTAATAAAATTTTAAAAGAGTATTTTCCTGATGATAAAATTGAAAATCTTAAAATTCAATTAACAATTTGCGCAACGAACTTTAGTGAAGGAAATTTAGTTTATTTTACAAAAGGACCCTTAATTAGATCACTATTGGCATCTAGCTGCATTCCTGGGATTTTTAAACCGATTATGATTGAAAATCAAATGTATGTTGATGGTGGAATATTAAATAATTTCCCGGTAGAGCCATTACTTAATAACTGCGATTACATTATTGGTTCATCTTGTAATAACCTACAGCCAGTACCAAAACTTACCAAAATAGCAAGTTTAATGCAAAGGGCGGGTATAATGACCATTAATCATGATATGGAACGTAAGGCAAAGCTATGTGATTTGTTAATTGAACCTAAAGGAATGGGAGAGATTAGCACTTTCGACATGAAAAAAGCTGAATCTATCTATTGGCTTGCACACGAAGAGGCTTTAAGAGCACTTAAAAATAGCGAAAGTTTGCAGGAGCTTATCCCCTAAATCCCCAAAGGGGACTTGCCTTTCAAATTTCGTCATATCGAAATGAGCATTTAGCGATTCAGAACCACGCAGTGCTCAGCGAAGCTAAATCTCTAGGTTCATTACCTCTAGCTGTTAATAGCATCTGTAAGCAAAACTTCTTTTTGGGAAAAGATATCTCGTCGCTGCGCTCTGTCGATATGACGACAACCTCCTAACGTCATTTCGAAATGAGCACTTCGCGATTGAGAAATCTCCTCGCTTTGCTGCGTTCGGTATGACGTAAACTTTATATTTACGTTTTCCCGATGCCCCCTTTGGGGGTTAGGGGAATCAACCTTTCTCCTTCTAAAACTGGAATTGCTTGACAAGTATCTAACTGCAGGCAAAATTTCACATCCTCTTCAATATTCAATTGCTCTAACCTGTGGTTGTGCGATGATTTTTTTAGATAACCTCTCAAATCATCCTTAGCTAATAAATATAAATCCTCTGCAGCTACACAACTATCATCATAATACACAAAGTGTTTACGTAAAACATTTACAACTGCACCGGCAAACAAAGTATCTTCTAAATTAAATTGATCTTTCCAACCTGCGCAAAGTAAAAGCACATCTTTTTCTTGTGCAACTAGCCAATTACATAAGGAAGTTAAATTTAAAAATGAACCGACAACCACTTGATCAGCAGTTTCTCTAGCCATATGCATAGCTTTTGTTCCGTTAGTTGTAGTTAATACAATTGTTTTACCACTTATTTTTTCTTTGGTGTAAGAAAACGGAGAATTGCCAAAGTCATACCCTTCCACCACTTTACCATTTCGCTCTGCAGCCAATAAATAACCTTTACCTGCGTAATTCAAACAATCCTCTACTTGTGCAACCGGGATAATCGCTTCGGCACCATTGTCAATACCATAAGTAATGGATGATGTTGCTCTTAATACATCGATAACTACAACAATGCTATTCTCGAGATTGTATAAATTTAATAAAGCAGGTGTTAAGCAAACTTCTATTTTTCTAGACATAGTTTTAGATGTGAGATATGAGAGGTGAGATATGAGATTTCAGAAAACAATTCTCAAATCTCAAATCTAGGATCTCAAATCTATTTTACAAATGGAAACTTAACTACTTGAGCTTTAATTTTGGCACCTCTAATCTCGATGAAGATTTCTGTGCCTTCTTTTGCTAAATCTTTATCTAAATAACCCATACCAATTGCTTTTTGTAAAGTAGGTGATTGCGTACCCGAAGTTACTTTTCCAATTACATTACCTACTGCATTTACAATTGGGTAATCATGACGAGGAATACCTCTGTCAATCATTTCGAAACCAATTAATTTACGAGCAACACCAGCTTCCTTTTGTGCCAATAATGCTTCAGAATTGGTAAATTTTTTGGTAAACTTTGTGATCCAACCTAAGCCAGCCTCAATTGGCGAAGTGTTGTCGTCAATATCATTGCCGTATAAACAGAAACCTTTTTCTAAACGTAAAGTATCACGAGCAGCCAAACCAATCGGTTTAACACCAAACTCCGCTCCTGCTGCAAAAATTGCATCCCATATTTTATCTGCATGTTCGTTTTCGAAATAAATTTCAAAACCACCTGCACCAGTGTAACCAGTTGCAGAAACCAATACATTTTCAACACCTGCAAAAGTTCCTTTTTTAAAGGTATAATATTCCATTGATGCCAAATCCATGTCTGTTAAACTTTGCAAAGCATCTGCAGCTTTTGGTCCTTGAACAGCCAATAAGGAAGTTTGATCAGAGATATTGTGCATTTCTACATTAGCGGTATTAAACTGCTTTATCCAATTCCAATCTTTATCAATGTTACCCGCATTCACTACCAACATGTAGCTCTTTTCATCCATGCGATAAACCAATAAATCATCTACAATACCACCAGTTTCGTTTGGGAAACAAGAATATTGAATTTTACCATCATGCAGTTTTGAGGCATCATTACTTGTTAAGCGTTGAATTAAATCTAAAGCATTTTCACCTTTTAAAATAAATTCACCCATATGACTTACATCAAACACACCAACAGCATTTCTAACAGTAGCATGTTCCACGTTTATCCCTTCATATTGAACGGGCATATTATAACCAGCGAAAGGAACCATTTTAGCTCCTAATGAGATGTGTTTCTCTGTTAATGCAGTACTCTTCATATCTTATAAATATTAATGGGCTAAAATACTAAGAATAGCGCAATATTTTTAGACTATTTTCTCATTCCCATTTGCCGTCAATTGTCATGCTGAGCCTGTCGAAGCATCTCTATCGGTTTTATAAAAATACCCGTCATTCCCGTGAAAACGGGAATCGTAATGAACTAAAAGTTAAAATTAAAACCTATCATCGCATTAAGATGCCTAGGCAAGCTGAGCATGACGGCTGAATAAAAGAAATAATAAGAAATCGGGACACTCAAGGATGACAACAA
The DNA here is from genome assembly GCA_038243335.1 of Sphingobacteriales bacterium. GTDB lineage: Bacteria > Bacteroidota > Bacteroidia > Sphingobacteriales > Sphingobacteriaceae > Pedobacter. The sequence goes on along the minus strand of JBBSRF010000017.1, from coordinate 1,946 downwards.
AAAAAGTATTTACACTGCTCCCGATAGCTATCGGGACGGGTTTAAAAACAAAAATCTTTTCATAGCACATTAGCATTGCAATGAAATAAATTGAATAATCGGAAATTAAACGGTTATATTCGTTTATAAATGATTAAATACGACTAAGTTGCGCCAATATATATCAGAATAATTTGATAAAACTTATTGTCTATCACTTTTTAATCTTTATATACGTCAAACTACTTTGATGTAAATTCATATTCATCTAATGAGTTTGATTGTCACTTTATCGAAAATATGATTGTCAAATAAATTTGATGCTAATAAATATACATCAAGTAATTTTGTGCATCACAAAAATGAAATTTCTAACGTCAAATTACTTTAATGTAATTATTTAATGATATTTTTACTTCAAAAATAAAGAATATGGATTTTACTAATTCAGTACAATATCATTATGACAAATTTCCGCCTCAAAATTTAGATTACGGGAAAATGGTCAATTCATTATTAAAGGCAACCGATGCTTTGGCTAGATATGACCAAATGCTTAAAAACATGCATAATAGTGAGATTTTATTAGCACCATTACGAAATCAAGAAGCCGTGATTTCTTCAAGAATGGAAGGAACGATTAGTACAATGGATGAAATATTAAAGTTCGAAGCTGATAGCGAAAATGATTCGGAAGAAGCAAAAAATGTTCGCTCTGAAGTATTTGAAACAATTTTGTATCAACGAGCACTTTTGAATGCCCAAAAAGCAATGAAAGATGGGTATCCATTATCTCAACACTTAATTAAAACACTACATCAGCAATTACTATCTTTTGGGAGAGGAGCTCAAAAATCACCAGGACAATATAAAATTGAACAAAACTATTTAGCAGATAAAATAAAACAAAAAGTATTATTCACACCAATTAGCCCAGAAAAATTGAATGAAGGATTAGAACAGTTATTTACATATATAAAAGAAAGTTCAGATCCAATTTTGATAAAAACTGCTTTAATGCATCTCGAATTTGAAGCACTCCATCCATTTCAAGATGGAAATGGACGAATTGGGCGAATGCTAATCACGTTGCTTATGTGGTCTTCAGGGGCAATCTCAGCACCTCATTTCTATGTAAGTGGTTACATGGAAGAACATAAAGACGAATATATTGATACGATGAGAAATGTGTCAAAAAATAACAATTGGGAAGCATGGTGTATCTTCTTTCTAAATGCAATAGAAAAACAAGCAATTCGTAATTTAGAAATTGCAGAAAGTATAAAAAATTTATACGAAGAAATGAAGCCCATATTTTCAGCTACTTTATCATCGAAATGGAGTGTTAATGCGTTGGATTATATTTTCACTAATCCTATATTTAGAAACAACAGATTCACTTCAAAAAGTGGAATACCAGGACCAACCGCAGCTAGGTTTACTAGATTATTATTAGACAAAGAACTATTAAGAACAATAGAAGAATCTTCAGGAAGGAGACCTGCACTATACGCCTTTGAACCATTATTGAAACTAGTTCGAGTATAAAAAAATATCTTTCATTCCCGTGAAAACGGGAATCGTAATGAACTAAAAGTTCAAATTAAAACCTATCATCGCATTAAGATGCCTAAACAAGCTGAGCATGACGACTGAATAAAAGAAATACTAAGAAATCGGGACAGGCAAAGATGACAACAAAAAAAGTATTTACACTGCTCCCGATAGCTATCGGGACGGGTTTAAAAACAAAAATCTTTTCATAACACAATAGTATTGCAACAAAATAAATTGAATAATCGGAAATTAAACGGTTATATTCGTTTGTAAATTGAATGTCCGTAATGTTACCCATAGTTAAAAACGGTCGCTACGATAAGCCTATCGAATAGTTTTTCTCCAAAATATCTCCTGTTAAGTTTATAGACAAACTCGTTCAAATAAAGCTGAAGATATTTTCCCTTAAT
>JBBSRF010000016.1:0-18731 GCA_038243335.1 Sphingobacteriales bacterium | reverse complement strand
CGAAGTCATGAATTGTAGCAATTTGAATTGCATTAGAATTTGTAGTAATTCTATTATAACTTGAGTGAAATATGAATTTATCTTGGTGATTTTTTAATTTTAATGGTAAAAATCTATTAACAATTTGAGGAATAGCGTTATCAGCTAATATTTTTGAATTTTTGATGCAAAAATCTTTGCGAACCAAATTATTGGTAGAGTTTTCCAAGAAATATACATCATTATTGTCACGAATTAATCTCTTAGAAAGTGCTCCCCAGTAAGTAGAAATGCCTCCTGCATTTTGTAAAGCAAATATTAAATTATCATAAATAATTTTCATTTTATCTTACTTTATAAACTTATTAATTTTACGGCCAAGATTAATATACATTGAAAAGAGGTCAAATTTTTTATAATTTCCAAGATAAAAATCGTTAAGTATTCTTTTGTAGCCGCCTTGAAAATGTACAACAGACATATCCAATTTCATCCCATTCTCTATGTAAAACTGTATAGAAGAATCTTTTTGAATACCAATTTTCTTTCTATTATGCGAACTAATATAAACTTCTTTTTCACCGATTAAAGTGGAAATATTATGATCAATACCCCAATTATTTGTTTTACTATTAGAATTTTTATAAGGTATTTTGTTTGAATTAACCCACATATACAAAAGTGTCATGTCTGAGATTGAAGTTCTACCAAGCCTTTTCTTTTGTATCTCATAGTGTTTTACTAGAAAAGAATCTTCCTTATTCCTCTCATACGATGAGATAAGGAAATCTACGAAATCTCTAATTAAATACTTATTCCAGATAGAGAAATGTGGAGAAATTTGCCACTCTGAACCTTGACTGAAATAGCCCTCACTACCAACGAAAACATCTTTTAATGTTGAATCATTATTCAATTCCAAGATTCTGTTTGTCAAATAAATATCTGAATCAGATAAAACAAAAGTATCATTATCATCAACCTTATTTGCTATTGCGAAATATCTCGCAAAACAGCTAAGTTCAAATTCTACAGTACCAACGCTCAAATGTTGGTAAATTTCTTTAAAACGATTAAACTTTTTACATCCCACTAAATCGATGCTACTTACTATTTCTGTAGCATATCCTATTGATTTAGCTTTATTTATATAAGAATTTAAATAATCTAATTCTCTTGTTTCAAATATGTAGATTTTCTTCATGTAAACGAATTTTAAATGACACAACTTTATTTTTTTAATGATTGCCTTATAAGTTGTAAAATAAAAGGAATAATACCGAATGAAGTGATAAATATTTTTAATGGAATACCAATTGGATCACGGAAAAAACAAAATGGTAATACAGCACAGAAACAGTAATATAAATTTTTATTCATCTTTCCTTTTTTAAATGCTTTATGTAGACTGCCATAAAAAGCACCAAAAAAAAATATAAATAGACAACCAAAAATTATCCCAAAATCTGCATAAATAGATACAAAAACACTTAAAGCTCCTAAAGGATTATCATAACGAGCCCAATCACCAGCTAACCCAAATAAAGTTTCAGCTTTACCTGGCCAAATAAGTGAAGGTATAAAGTTAAATAAAGAAACGAAAAAATTATACGGCACATTAAAAAATGGTATTACGTTTTGATTTACATATGAAAAAGCTGAATATGATGTGAATATTGGTTCAGCAAATAAGAAATATGCAATTTTATCCATCTTTTCCCCTATCCTAATTGCCCCTAGAATACTAGCGGCAAGAGCTCCTAAAATTGGAATGAAAAAATATGGCCAAAGTGGCTTTTTATTTAATGCAGTTCGGTTGTATGCTCTCATAAAATATGCAACAGCAGGGATAATAACATACATCCTTCCGCCAAGACCAAGTAAAAAAACTGCTGTAATTATAAATAAAATTAAAAATGCAAACTTCATTGTCCTGCTTTGATCTATAGCAAAATGCAAATAAAAAACTAGCAGGCCAGCAGTTGATAAAATCCCTTGTAATCGATCATCTTCATTCAAAGAAATTCCCGCCCCTCCTTGAAAAGCATTACCCTTCAATTGGTAAATAAAAAAAAGCACAAAAACTGTGGTAATAATAAAAATTAATTTTGATGATTTACTACCTAATTCTCTTTTTGTAGTGAAGTGAAGGTTTGTAAATTTATATGCTAAGTTTGAACCAAGAATAAAAAAAAACACCAATGCTACAACTAAAAAAATGTACAAAAAGAGATTTTCATCATTCAGCTTATTTTCTTTCCACCCATTAATTCCTGGCAAATCATCAAATATAGTAGTCTGGATCACTACAAGAGGACTTACTAAATAAAATAAAATCCCAAAAATAAATAATCCTTTATGATTTATTTCCTTCGGTAAGCTAATTTTAATGTTCATTATTTTACATTTTTAATCCATCACGAATTCCTTCAATTAGCTTTTGTCTATTATTTTTATTATAAAATAAATATTTTATAATTCTTGTGGTAAACGTAACTATTATAGGTATTGCAAAGCTAACGCCACTATAATTTTTTCTTAAAAAATAGATTCGATTTCTGTTACTATAATAAATTGAAAATGCTGATTCAGGACCACCAGTAGATGAGCTAACTTTATGATGAATTTTAATAAAAGGCAAATAACAAACTTTTTCACCCATCTTGCCTGCTCTATAAATGAAATCAAAATCATCATAATAAACAAAATATTTTTCATCCATTAACCCAATAGATGCGAAAATAGAATTTTTGATAAGCATAAAACAAGTTGGTGCGTAATTGAAATATTTAACTTTATCAAATTTTGACGAATCCTCTTCACTGTCACCAACGTGAATGTTGGTTCCTTTATAATGTTGTATAATGCCGCCTGCCATCCAAATTTTACCAGAGTCAAAATATACAATTTTAGGAATTAATAAAGTTTCATGATTATTAGTAGCGTAATTATACATAGATTTTATCAGATCTTCTTGATAAAATTCAATATCATTATTAAGGAGTAAGGTATATTCAAATCCTTCTTTAAGAGAAAATAAAATACCTTGATTATTACCTTTTGCAACACCCTCATTTTTATCATTTTTTAAATGAGAATAACAAGTTAATGAGTATTTTATTGACAAGTTTTCAATTAATGCATCAGTAGTTGGATTTGGTGTATTATCTACAATATAAAGATGATAATCTTTAAAATTCTGAATAGACAGACTTTTAAAAAAACCATCTAAAACATTGTCACTATTAAATAATACTGTTACTAAGGCTATCTTTGACATATAGTTTATTTTAACAAACCTTTTTCTTTCATCTCTGCAAAAGAATCATAGTATTTACTTGCTTTAATTTCCTGTGTAAGTACCCAATCTGTAAATTTTTTTATGCCTGTTGTGAAGTTATACTGAGGTTTGAAGCCTAATTGCTTTTCTATTTTGGTAAGGTCTGCAAAATTATGCCTGATGTCACCGAGGCGAAAATTCCCAGAAATAATAATTGATATATCTGAATTATAATTAGCCTTAAGACTTTCAGCAACTGTGATCACATCAATCGGCTCCCCTGTACCTACATTAAAAATATTATTATTTGCATTTTCTAGTTCTAATCCGCAAATAGTTGCATTTACAACATCATCAATATAAACAAAATCCCTACTTTCTTTTCCATCCTCAAAAACTGTAATGTCTTTACCATTTTTTATAAGTGTAGAAAATATAGATAGTATTCCTGTATAAGGATTAGTAAGAGATTGTCCAGGACCGTATACATTTTGGTATCTAAATGCAACAGGAGCTATGCCTATTGTTGGACAAACTGTCATAATCATTTGTTCTTGATTTTGTTTTGTTATCCCATAGACTGAAGATGGATGGATTTTAGATTCTTCATCTGTTGCTACTAATTTTAATACACCTGCGTTGGGATAAGTGACCTCGAAATTGCCATTTAGCATATCAGCATCACTTCTATGTTTAGGATAAACATAGCCAATCTCTGATGAATAATATCTCCCTTCTCCATAAATAGACCTTGAAGATGCAATTAAAACTTTCTTTACAGTATGATTAGTATTTGCTAACGTATCTAACATAATTGATGTGCCTCCGATATTAACCGAGGTATATTTTTCAATCTGATACATTGATTGACCAGTTCCAGTTTCTGCAGCCAAATGAATAATTGCGTCTTGCCCGTCTACTACTTTAAGCCAATCATCTTTACATATAACATCTCCTTTTATAAATCTGACTTTATCTTTAATTGAAAGATAAAGGAAAGAATCAGTTTCAGGATTTTCACCGTGTATCTGCTTAGACAAATTATCAAGTACTGTTACACTATAACCCTTTTTAATTAATGCAAGTGATAAATTAGAGCCAATGAAACCTGCTCCACCTGTAATTAGTATATTTTTCATATTTATGTAAAGTTACCACTTATGTCAGTTTTAAACCAAGCCTTTTTTTCGAATGAATAACGTTTTATAATTTTTGAGGGAATACCTACAATAATTGAATAATCTGGGTAACTTCTACCAGTTACAACAGTATTAGCTCCAACTACGCAATGCTTACCTAGTATTGTACCTGGTAGTATGACAACATTATTATAAATTTTGCAGTCTGCACCAATATAAACAGGTCTAACCTCTATTTTTTGCATTTCAGGTGAAATGTCTATATTTTCATAAGGATGATTAATATCTGTAATTGTAACGTTTGCTGATATAGAAGTATTTTCACCAATATAAATTTTCTCTGCGCAAGTTAGGTGCAAATTTTGTTCTATAGAAACACCATCACTAAATTCAATAATTGGATTAAATTTTTCTGATAAATAACTTGCAATACCTTCTATTCTTGCAGAATTACGTATAAAAACCCTACTTCCAAAATTTAAATATTTTGCTGTAATAAGAATAGGGCTACAAATTATTACTTTACCACCCATCTTAATAGATTTAAACCTATATAAAATATTAGTAATTAAGTAATGGTATATTAATGATGTTTTATGCATATAATTAATCTAAAAATTTACCCTCTTTTGATGTTCTTAACCACATCCGAGAGTCCAAATCGAATCGTTTTATGATAATTGCTGGGTTACCACCCACAATGCAATAGTCTGGTATATTTTTAGTAATCACACTATTTGCGCCAATAACACAATTCTTACCTACTGATGCTCCAATTATACACGCATTGATTCCTATCCAGGTTCCAGCTCCAATAGTAATACCACCCTTTGATGTAATATTTTGAAACATAATAGCCAAATTTATATTTTGACTATTATGTGCACTATCAGAAATAAAAACACGATCTGCGGTGAGCACATTTTCTTCTATAGTGATAGAGGTAGTTGAATATATTTGATTATACCTACCGAGACTAACTCCGTCAGATAATATTAATTTGGGATTTGAAATTATGTGTGGTGTCGCTGCCAACCATGAATATGCTCCAACAAATACTTTCGATCCTAAAAATATGTTAGATGGATATTCTAATCTCAATCCAGTCGATTTAATAACGCACTTTCTTCCCAATTTTCCAAAAATCAATTTATAGTACCAATAAATTGTACTGTAATAAATAAGACTTTTAAATTTTAAGATTAAAAACTGTAAAAAATTAAACATTTTATATATTATTCTTTGAAAGATATGATATAGATTTAATAATTTTATCCCTGTAGATATTATTTTCCTTTTCAATTTTGGAAGTTGTAATACCATGTAAATGCTCATATTTTTTCATATTCTTAATAATAGCATAAAACAACATCAATTCTGATAATGCAATACTAGAAAAGCCCGCTTTAAAGCCCCTAGTTATAAAAAAATCTTTAATTACAACTTTAAGGAAGAGAATAATTAAAGAAGTAAATGATGTTTTCACTTCGTAATTACCTTCAATTTCTTGCGTTGTGTATCTATTAATTACATTTAAATAAGATGAAGCAGTATTAGAAATAAAATGATGAATAAAATATTTACCTGAAAGATTAAATATTTCTTCTTTTAATACTGTAGCCTTCCCCATACTATGTATTTGATTGTCTGTAAAATTTATTGCGTGTTTTTTAAACAATTTAAAAGTCCTAGATGCATATAGATCTCCACAGAAATTTCCATAAAAATAGTTTTTTCTAACAATGTTTATTAAACTGTATTTACCTGAATAAACTAGAGATTGTATTTTCTCTAATGTTTTACCATCTAACATTTCATCTGCAAATCCCCAATATATCCATTCAGTGGTAATAACTTTATAGAGCTCATTAACCAATTCTTGATTCTCTACAAAAACGTAATCTTTAGTTCTTATATAAATTTCGCATCCGTGTCTAAGCGCAATTTCGTGAGTTTTGTCATTGCTGTTGTTATCAGCAATCAAAACCTTACCATAATTCTTAAAATTATTAATAACTCTTTCAATACGAGCTTCTTCATTGTAAGTAAATATTACAAAAGTAATCATACAACTAATTCTTTGGAGGTAAAAACTATTATCGATAAATAAACTGCAATTACAATTTGTGTGAAAACAATAGGTATACCTATTGTATATAAGTTAGTTAAATTAAATAAATATATTATGCCAAATGACAACAAAAATGCAGATAGTCCTAAAAAAGAAGCTTTCATTGTTGATTTGGTAATATTTTTAATTGTAAGATAAATTGTTAAGCTACCAATTATAAAATTACCTGCTTCTGATGCAACACCAAATAATATAAGTGATGAATATTGTACTAAATCATCTTTAGTCAAAATACCTACAATAAAATCTGATAAAAAAAAAGAAATAATTAAAATTGCAGCTATTGCGAATAAACCAAACTTTAAATATTTAGTAATGTATTCTCCATTGGTTTTATATAAATTGGGCACAAAAAGCTGTGAATAAATAGTAGAAAATGCACTCATGCCGGCTGTACCAACATTCGCAACGGTACCATAAACTCCAACAATTTCTACTAGACCCAATGGAACAAGAATCATTCTATATCCCTGCAACTGAATCCAATTTACAACAGCTCCAATAGAAATTGGATAAGAAAAATTAATAATTTCTGAAATTTTGAAATGCCTTATGGCTTTATTTTTATATTCATCCATTTTTTTTATAAAGAAAAATAGGCTTATAAATGTTAGTAGGGAAGAGGATAAAGTAGCATATAAAATTATTAAAGCTGATGATTCAAAATATGAAATATAAATTAAATAAAACACAATCTTTAAAATTATCTCCAAAAGAAAAGTATATATAGCTAACCTTCTTTTCTCAAGATTATTAATAAACCCTCTTAATAGATTTACTAGATAAGTGCTCAATGCTAAACATATAATTATTGGTAGAATTTCAGCAAAAGAAGGCTTAATAAAATAGAATAAGATTGAGATTAAAAACATAAATATGAAAGTAATCATTACAACCCATGCATTTATTTTAGTAAATGATCTTAAAGATATTCCCCCTAATTTTAAATTATATAAATTTGATTGTTGAAAGTAATCTAAAGGAACTAAAATAAAGGCATTCAGTGAATATGAAATTGTAAAAAGAAAATAATATATACCCAACTCATAAATAGATGTATGCTTAGTGAATATTTTTAAAAATAGCAGTTGCAATACCACAACTAATATTCTAATTAATCCAACTTCAATAACTATAGCTTTTTTCAATTATTTTTACTTTATTTAGTATCAACAAAAAAGTTAATTATAATTATTAAACATCTAAATATTCTCTAATCACATCAGCGATATAATCATAATGTGTTTCATTCAAGCCTGGCCACACACCTAACCAGAAAGACTGATTCATGATCATATCGGTATTAGTCAAATCGCCAACTACACGGTGTGCAATATTTGCATAAGCTGGTTGGCGCAGTAAATTACCCCCAAAGAGCAATCTTGTCCCAATTTTCTTTTCTTCTAAATGTTGCACCAACATCTGTCGATCATTAGAATCACCTTCACGCAAAGTTAACAAAAAACCAAACCAAGACGGTTCTGTATTTGGGGTGGGTTCTGGCAAAATAAAAATCTCTTCAAATTCTTTCATTCTTTGATATAGCGCAGCATAATTTTCTTTTCTTCGCTGTACGAAATGGTCTATTTTTTTTATTTGAGATACACCAAACGCAGCTTGCATATCAGTTACTTTTAAATTAAAGCCAATATGAGAATAGGTATATTTATGGTCATAACCGTAAGGCAATGAACCTAATTGCTGTTCAAAACGGCAACCACAAGTATTATCTTTACCTGGTTCGCAATAGCAGTCTCTGCCCCAATCTCTAAAACTCTCCGCAATTTTTGCCAACTCTGGATTGTTAACAATGACAGCACCACCCTCACCCATTGTAATATGATGCGCTGGATAAAAGGAGAAAGTAGAAAGGTCACCAAAAGTCCCTGTCTTTTTGCCCTTATAGCTTGCGCCTAATGAATCACAATCGTCCTCAACTACCCATAAGTTATATTTTTTTGCCACCCGCATAACTTCATCCAAATTAAAAGGATTACCTAAGGAGTGGGCAATCATAATGGCTTTAGTTTTTGGTGAAACAGCCGCTTCGATCATCTCCGCTTTTACGTTATGCGTAGCAATATCAACGTCAATAAAAACTGGTATCGCACCAAATTGAATGATTGGATTAATGGTCGTGGGGAAACCCGCTGCTACAGTAATTACCTCATCCCCTGGTTTTATTGCTCTCTCACCTAATTTAGGTGAGGTAAGCGCATAGAACGCCACTAAGTTAGCTGATGAACCAGAATTAACTAGTAGGGCTTTGGTAGCGCCAAAATAAGCTGCAAAATCATGCTCAAATTTATTTGCAAATCGACCAGCAGTTAACCAACCATCTAATGCCGCATCTACGCCCATTAATATGTCTTCTTCGTCAAGTACTTTTCCTGTTACTGGGATATAATTTTGTCCAGGGATGATAACTTGAGTTGTTTTTCTTTTAGCAATTTCTCTTAAAGTGCTTTCTAGATTTGGATCTACTATGTTTTGTAACATGAATAATTAAAATATAATTTAACGATTAATTAGGTGCCTTCCATTTCTATAGGCTGCGAAAAGGGTTCCATCTCTGTAATGGGTTTACCAAAAGCTATTTTGGGATAAGTATTGGTATGTGGATCAATCATTACTTGTAACAATTGAGGATTATACTCATTTTCTGTTGTCCAAAGCCAATTTGTCGCTGCATCAACTTCTTCAGCGCTTGTGATGGTTTTAGCATCTATACCGTAGGCAATAGCAACTTTGGTAAAATCAGGTGCATCATATCCCCAATAAGTAGATTGATACCTTGATTCAAAATAACTATCTTGGAATTGTCTAATCATACCCAAGGTTCTATTATTCATCACAACGATTTTAACTGGTAATTTGTTTCTTACAATAGTTTGTAACTCTTGAATGTTGAGTTGCATACAACCATCACCAATAATTACTACAACAGGCTCTTTATTTAACGCTATACAGGCACCTATACCTGCTGGCAGCGAAAATCCCATAGCACCCATTCCACCAGAGGTAAGAAAATGTTGTACAGCACTTAATTCTAAAGATTGAGCAGCCCACATTTGATGGCTCCCCACATCTGCCAAATAAGCTTTGGAATTTTGCCCAGCTTGGGATAAGGAGTGCATGAATTGATTAGGGTTAATTCCTTTTGGAGATAATTCTTTAATGTCTGGCCAAGTTGCTCTTAAATCATTGATGTATTTTAGCCATTCATTTGGTTCTGTAAATACTATATTTTCAGTTTGTTCCTCAAATTTTGAGAAGAATTCTGGTAATTCTGTTAAAATGGGCACACAACCTTTTACTCTGTTGTTAATCTCACCAGCTTCACAATCAATATGATAAATTTTTCTATTCTCAATAAATTTAGTATCAGCACCTGTTTGTCTGATATCTAGACGACTACCCAAAACAATTAAAAAGTCACACTCACCAAATGCAATATTTGCCCATCTATTGCCATAACTTCCAATAAAGCCTACGCGTAGTGGATCATTATAGGGTATGGTATCCAAGCCCAATAGTGTAGTGATCACTGGCACATTGGTCTTGCTAATAAAACGATTTAATTGGGCTTGACTATTTGATGCTTTAATTCCCCTTCCTGTTAAAATTAAAGGTCTTTTTGCCTTATTAATTTCGCTAATCAGTTCATCAAGTATTTCTGTTGAGATTTTTTGAACTTTATTTTGAGGAGAATAGCTGTTTTTAATTTCGATTTGCGCTCTCTGCACATCCATTGGGATATCAATTAAAACAGGACCAGGCCTTCCTTCACAAGCAATTCTAAATGCTTCTTCAAAAACATTTTCTAAATCATTTGGTTCATTTACTAGAAAACAAGCTTTAGTAATCGGCTTAGCCATAGCCACAATATCAGTTTCTTGAAAACCCAATTGTCTAATAGACCTATCTCCTTTTTGCTCATGGCGGTTTACTTGCCCTGTTATAAATATAGCTGGAGTAGAATCAAAAAAACAACTTCCAATTCCAGTTAATAAATTAGTTGCACCTGGCCCACTGGTTGCCATGGCTACACCAGGTAATCCTTTTATTCTTGCATAGCCTTCAGCTGCAAAAGCCGCAGCTTGCTCATGGTGCATGGTAATAATTTTAATATTTGTGGTTTGATTCAAAGAATCCAAAATATGGGTAATCATTCCACCGGAAAGTTCAAAAACACTTTCGACACCTTTTTTTTCCAAGAAATAGGCAATAAAATCTGATGCTTTCATCTTGTGTTAGCTATTTTTGTAGTAATTAACGGTTTTATCCAAAGCTACATTAAAATTTGTAAATTGAATTGGCCCGATTTGGCTTTCTATTTTACAAATATCTCCCTCCATATGCATAGCCTGCATTTCTCTATATGGAATTGCTCCAAAATTTAAAATAAAATTTTTATTTACTTTATCTCTAATCTTTTCTATCAAAGTCTTTAACTGTTGTACTTCATTTGATGATACATTGTAGATTCCCGAAGCCACTTTTTTTGTAATAAGCTTGTAAATAATATGAGCAAAATCATCAATATATAAATAAGCATAACGTTGCTCTCCAGCTGTTAAGTCCATGCTCTGATGATTTTTCGCACGATCAATTACTGTAGGGATTAACCAATTCTGATTTTCTTTTTCTCCAAAAAGTGAAAATACCCGAAGCCAAATCCAGTTCATATTATGCTCCATAGAGAACACTTTAAGTATCTCCAATGATGCTAATTTAAAAGCGCCATAAGCACCTGTTGCACAACTTGCTTGTTCTTCACTTACTTTTCCATTAAAATAACCATATTCTGCTTGAGAGCCCATACAAATAAATTTTTCTACAGTTAGCTGTTTGCAAACACTTAAAAGCTCCATTAAAAAGTAAATGTTTTGAACTTGCTTATCGTAATCGGCTCTTTGATTTGCTTCAACGCCAATCCATGCTGCATGAACAATTGTATTTGGATTTTTAACTTTAATAAGCTGTTTCCAATCACCATCAATATCTATGTCTACCCACTCAATTTGATGCTCAAAATCTTTACATCGCCATACATTTGAATTTTGACGTTTTAATCCAATTACAGGAATACCATGTAAGCACAGAGTTTCAGCTATTTTAGAGCCAATAAAACCTGTTATACCTGTAATTAATACCTTATTCATTAAGATAATTTAAAATCTGAGCTTCAGTGAGTTTGTTAATAGCGGAACTATTTTTTGAAAATTCTGTATACCAATCTATTGTTAATTTTACAGCTTCTTTGGCATTCAGCTTTGGCTTCCAATTTAATTCATTAATTGCTTTACTAATATCTAATTTTAACAACCCAGCTTCATGAGGCTGATGCGTTAATTTCTCTTCTTTATATGTACCACTGCCCCAACTCGCTATTGCTAAATTTAGCATCTCCAACACTGGTAACGCATCAGTAGCAAATGGCCCAAAATTATAAGCCTGTCCATAATCCTTTGGTTCCTTTGCTAAATATTGACCAAGTATAAGGTAAGCAATTACTGGTTCTAAAACATGTTGCCATGGTCGCACTGATTTGGGATTTCTAACAATAACTTCTTCATTATTCCCTAATGCTTTTACAATATCCGGTATTAGTCGATCTTGTGCCCAATCTCCACCACCGATCACATTGCCTGCCCTACCAACTGCAATAGCTTTTTGGTGACTGTTGTAATTATCAATATTGAAAAAAGAATTGCGATATGAAGATATAACTAACTCCATACATGCTTTACTGGCACTGTAAGGGTCATAACCTCCTAACTTATCATTCTCCCGATAGGGGTAATCCCACTCATTATTATGGTAAACTTTATCTGTTGTGATCAACACTACAGCACACTTATTTTCTAAAACCCTCACTGCGTCTAACAAATTTGCAGTACCAATTGCATTTACTTCAAATGTTTCTGAAGGAATTTCATAAGACAACCTAACTAGCGGTTGTGCTGCTAAGTGGAAAATAAAATCTGGCTTAAAATCTACAACTTCCTTTATTAATTTTTCACGATTTCTTAAATCTGCAATTACAGAATCGCATATTTCATTACCATGAATCAAATTAAACAAATCATTATCAGTTTTGGGGATTAATGCATACCCTTTAACTTCTGCTCCTAAAATTTGTAAAGTTTTAAGCATCCAAGCCCCTTTAAAACCTGTATGACCTGTCAAAAAAATCCTTTTACCCTGATAGGTTTCTTGTAGTTGATTAAACATAGTTTACCAAATTTTCCATTTCGCTTCGCCACTGCTCCAAAGCTGTTCTAACTCTATACGATCTCTTAAAGCATCCATCGGTTTCCAAAAACCAGTATGCTTATAGGCAGACAATTGACCGTCATTGGCAATCTGTTTTAAGGGTTGATTCTCCCATTGTACATTTTCTACATCTCCATCCAAATAATTAAAAATACCCGCATCTAATACAAAAAAGCCACCATTTATCCACATGCCGTCTCCTTGTGGTTTTTCTACAAAATGATTAACGTTACCATTTGAGTCCATTTCTATATTCCCAAAACGCCCAGGCGTTTGAATAGTTGTTAAAGTAGCCAATTTATGGTGGCTTTGGTGAAAAGCAACTAAAGCTTTAATGTCAATATCTGCAACCCCATCTCCATAAGTCAGCATGAAGGTTTCTTCACCCACATATTTCTGTATTTTTTTTATTCTACCTGCAGTATTAGTGGTTAAGCCCGTATCAACTAAAGTTACTTTAAACGATTCAGAATTGGAGAAATGAACATCAACTTTATTCTTTTCAATGTCTATAGAAACATCAGAATTGTATAAATAGTAATTTAAAAAATACTCTTTAATGGTTTGCGCTTTGTAACCTAAACACAAAACAAAATCATTGTACCCGTAAGCTTCATAAATTTTCATGATGTGCCATAAAATGGGTTTCCCACCAATTTCAACCATAGGCTTTGGACGTGCCTCTGTTTCTTCCATTAGCCTTGTACCAAGCCCACCCGCCAATATTACTACTTTCATACTTATGCAATTGCTATATAAACATTATTAGATAAGGGATGGCTGCAACAAAGCAAATACTCCCTATCCTTTAAATCATTTCTTTCTTTTGTTAAACCTATCATCGCAACCTCTCCTTCAATTAAATTGGCATTACAAGTGCTGCAATTCCCTGTTTGGCAGGAGTAAGGCAATTCTATTCCCGCATCTAAGGCGCTTTCTAAAATAGTTTTTCCTTTGATTACTTCTATTTGGTGCTCAATATCATCAAATTTCAATTTTATCAACTGTGTATGTATATTCTCGAAATCTTTTGGATCTTTAATCAATTCAAAATCTTCTACATAGCAATTTGTCTGCTCGATACCTTTAGTCATTAAGGCCAATTTAACAGATTCTTTTAATCCAGCTGGGCCGCAGATATAATGTATGCTATTGTTTTGTGTATTAAATTCTTCTAAAATTAATAATGCTTTGGCTGTATTGATACGACCTTCAATTAGTCCAGCTATATTTTGATTAAGCTTATATTGGGTATGAAAATATTTAACAAAGAAACGTGATGGATAAAGTTTACGCCATTCCATTAATTGCGCTAAGAAAATCGTTGTCTCCTCCGTTTTATTTCCATAAACCAGCACTACTTTTGAAGTACTGTGTGTAGTTAAAATTTGCTTGGCTAAGGAGATGAGTGGCGTAATACCACTTCCAACTCCCCATAAATATACTTCATCAGGTACTTGTTCACAAGTAAAATCTCCCATAGGCTGCATTACTTCAATACTATCACCTAAACGGGTGACATCATGAATATAGTTAGATACCATGCCGTTAATCACACGTTTTACAGTTACCTCCAATAGTTGATCTACCGCAGGTGCTGAGGAAAAAGAATAAGGACGGATATACCTTCTGCCATTTATTCTAAAAATTAAAGTTAAATATTGGCCAGCCAAATACTTAATTTTACGCAAAGCTGGTTGCTTAAAACATAGGGTAATGGTATCCCCCGTTTCCTTTTTAATGGCTACAACTTTTAAAGTATAGGTATTCATTAGGCCATAATACTACCAAATGCTTTTCTGATCACTAGAAAAACAATAATTAAAAAACCGAACAACAGACCACCTAAAACTATTCCTTTTGCCTTACCAAACTTATCTATTGCTAATGGATAAACTGGTTGATCAATCACTTGTATGAGTGGTGTTTCCTTTAATAAGGCCATTTTAGTCATCTCTAAATTTTTTACCATTTCTGCTAAAATAGACTTATTCGTTTCTGCAGAAAATTGTGCTTTTTGTGCGGGAGCTACCCGTTGTACTTGCCGAGTTGGATTTAAATTTGGTGTAGCATCGGCCACCGCCACTGCTTTATAAATTGCCCCATTCATCACCGAGCGGACCGAATCTGTTTTTTGCTGTAGAATTTCTACATTATTTAAAGTCTTCTGGGTTTTAGTATTTACGTAAAACTCATTCACATTTTTCACCAAGGCATCATTAAATGCTTTGGCAAATATTTCATCCTTCGCTTTTACATCTACCTGTATGGTGCTTAATTTTTTGTCGGGTTTGGCTACAGCTAAGTAGTTTTTATTCAAGTCTAACACAATTTCCCCGAGAACACTATCTCTTAAACGATTCGGTTCAGCTTGTAAACTGCCAGCTGAAAATTGCAAATTCTTCAAATCTGCTTGATCTGCCCATTTATCTCTGATAGCATTAAATTCTAGGTAACGATCCACCAATAGTTGAGGCTTTCCATTAATGTCTACTGGCGTGAGTAAAGTTTGCTCGAGCATGGTTCTAGATTTATATAGCCCTAAGATGTTATCTCCTTGAAAGATCCCACCTCCGCTACCACCAATATCTACCCCAGCCATAGAAGCTAGTCCTGCTAAACTGCCTAAGCCGCCGCCACCTTTTTCGTCTTCTAAAACAAAGGTGGTGGTTGCCGTATAGATTGGTGTTTTATAAAATGCATAGGCTAAACCCAAAGCACCACCCAATAAACCAAAGGCTAAAATAATTACCCATTTAGAAAGTAAGTATCGCCACCATTCGCGGATTTTAAGGAGGAGCTCTTTTAAAGAGATCTCGTCGTTTGCTTCTTTGTTATTTTGTTGACTTGCTGTCATTCTTTATAAATTAGTATCAAGTAGTGAGTATCAAGTATCAAGAACTGTTCAACGAAAAACCACTTATTTATTGTTATTTAATTTTGAAGTATTAAGTTAAAAGTTGAACGTTAAAAGCTAAGGGTTAAGATTCAAAATTTAAATTGCTAAACCCAGACCTCCAAACTCCATCTTATTTCAACAAGCTCACAATTATTGCGCCTAAAGATGCGATTGCTGTTCCAATACCTATCCAAGCTTGGGCATTCAGTTTTTCTCTTTCAGGTTTTAAGGGCACAAATATTTCTGCCCCTGGTTTTACTTGAGGGTAGCTTCTAAAAAATAAAAATTGACTTGTTGCTTGGGCTGAGCCATTGGCATATTTAATAAACGAGCCTTTTCTTAGTGCCCTAGGGCTAAAACCCCCAGCCGTATTAATGTATTGTCTAAATCCTTTGCTGCGAATATATACTGCACTATTTGGGTTCAAAACTTCTCCGCTTACTTTTACCGTTTGCAACTGTCCTGGTATCCTAACCACATCGCCCTCTTCCAATAATAAGTCTAAAGAACTACCTGGTTTTTTTAAAATCTTTTCTAAATTAATTCCCACCAAATCTGAGGCAATCACTGCTTTCAAATCTTCTAAATTGGTAGAGTCTGCACTGATACTCTTTTGCGATCTTTTTAAAATCGCTAAACTATTTTTTTCTTCCTCAGTTTGATCTATCGCCCGTTTATCACTCTTTTTAGCAGACTCTGGCCTTTTTAAGGATGCGCCTTCTTGATAGGCAGAGGGGGTAAGCCCTCCAGCACGGATAATTAAATCTGAAATGCGCTCATTCTTATTCGTAACGGTATAGGCACCTGGATAAAGCACTTCGCCTTCAATAAAAACTTGTTTTTGTACTTGGTATCCTTCGGCGGCACGAACGGAAACAATATCAAAAGGTTTAAGCACAAAGTCATCGCCAATGATTTGCAAATTTTGATCTACGCCAACGGTAAACACTTGCGCAATAGTTGCCCCTTCTGATTTGATTTTACTGTCTTTAATTCTTCTAGAAATTTCTATACGATTAGGCGTTGCGCTGTCTTTAAAACCACCTGCCATTTGGATCAAATCTGGAAGCGTCATGTTTTCAGCAAACTTAAAACTTTGCGGCTGACGCACTTCCCCAGTAATGCTCACTTGATATTCATCACGCAAATCAAATATAGAGGAAATGGTAATTTTATCTTCTCGTTGTAAAACCACATCTTCCTTACCTGTGCTGACCTTCGAAAGATCAAAGGACAATAGCACAACCGAATTATCAGCATTTAATCGGCTGATATAGCCTCTACTTAAAAATGCATCTTCTTTTAGCCCTTCAGCTTTCTTAATTAACCCAGCAAGTGTAAGCCCTTTTTCAAGTTCGTATAATCCCGGACGGAAAACTGCCCCAGCTATTTCTATTTTGTTTTCAAATCGATCTAAAATTGGTTCTACGAAATATTTATCTCCGTTTTTGGGTAGGTAGCTATTAAAATCGGCAGAGAATATATCTGTAATCTTACGTTCGCGATCGGTATTCTGAATAACCTTAACACGAGCCTGATAAGCTGCTGTGGAAAATCCACCAGCATAACGCAATACATCATCAAAATGCTCTCCTGCAATTGATTCGAAAATAGCAGGATTTTTAACTTCTCCAGATACTTCTATACGTGTGCTATATACAGGAATGTTGATCACATCCTGATCCTGCAAGCGAATGTTTGTCTTTTGAATACCGTTAATGAGAAAATCGTAAATATCTATTGTACTCACTACTTTATTATTTCTTATTACTTGTATGTTACGAAACGATCCATTTTGATTTGGTCCACCAGAAGCATACAAAGCATTAAACACAGAAGACAATGAAGAAAGGGTGTAGGTTCCAGGTTTAGTGACTTGCCCATTTAGGGTTACTTTGATGCTACGAATATTTCCTAGATTAATAGCGACTTGCGTGCGTCCATTGCGTAAACCGCTATAGGTTGCAGCTAAGCTGGATTTAATTTTGTTGATTGCTTGTTCAATAGTTAAGCCCCCTACCGAAATTGGGCCTACATATTGCACATTAATGGTCCCTTCTGGACTTACTTTTAAATCATAATTGGCTTCATTGTCTCCACTGATGTCAATAAGCAGCTGATCATCTGGACCAATGACATAGCTTTTAGGTGTTGCCAACCGCAAATCTGGTGCAAAAGTCATAGTTGTATTTTTAAACAACGCTGCACCGAATATTTTTGGCTTTAAATCCTCAAATGCCTGATCCAATAAATCTTCTTTATTTTGCCCAGATTGTGTCAATGAATCAGTTTGTCCATTAACTTGACGCTCACTTTGGCTTTTTTTAACAGTTGGTTGATTTATGGGTTGAGATTGCTTCCGCATTTCCGTAACTCGCTTACGAAGCTTCAAGACCTCCTCTTGCTTCATCCCTTGCGCTGCTGCCATTTGCTCCAATTGGGCATCATTATAACCGATCGACTCGGCTCTTTGCATCAGTTCACGAATTTTAGAATCCGAGAGTTCATCCACTTTAATGGTAGCGTAATTCGTTTGTGCACTGGCAAAGAACACAAAGCTGAAGTTGATTAAGACTATCAGTGCAATTAAGTGGAGTTTTCTCATAGAAGTGTTGTCGCTATAAATTGATTTGAGTCAATTTACTTAGTATTGTAATAATAATGTGGTAAAGATAAAAATAAAGTAATGAAGTTGTGCTAATTTTTATGAATTGAAATTCCTAATATTTAATCACAAACCATAATACCGATTCTTCATTTCTAAATGAGCATAGTGATTGAGACATCTGTATGGAGATAGGTCTATTTATTAACTCTAACGCGAGATAGAGCTCTCCGTGTAGTCTAGATGACGGAACCAAGGAAATGACGATCTATTGATTAAATGAAGATTGTAAAACCATAATACCGAGTCGTCATTTCGAAATGAGCGTAGTGATTGAGAAATCTTTATGTAGCTAGGTCTGTTTATTAACGCTATCGCGAGATAGATCTCTCCGTATAGTCGAGATGACGGAACCAAGG
>JBBSRF010000015.1:0-18793 GCA_038243335.1 Sphingobacteriales bacterium | reverse complement strand
GAAGACGGAGAAATCATTGAGCAAGGCACACACCATGAGCTACTTAACAATCATAGTGCTTATGCAGAAATGTACGACAATCAATTATTAGAGGAAGAAAGTGTTTAATTAATAGGTAGCATTATTCAATTAAACAATGTACAATTTTGATTTTTTTTTTGTTAAAAATAAAAGCTTATAAAATTCGTGTTAAATCTATTTTGAATTAATAATTATTGCTTTATATTTACCCCAACCTTAAAACTAAATACGACAAACAACAATGGGAGATTTCGATAACAAAGAGAGAGAAGAGGTTTTTAGCAAGAAAGTAAGAGCTGGGAAGCGTACTTATTTTTTTGATGTGAAAGCGACACGTTCAGGCGACTATTACCTTACGCTAACAGAGAGTAAGAAAAGATTGGAGGATGGCGTATTTGTAAAACATAAAATTTTTCTTTACAAAGAAGATTTTGAGAAATTTACAGAAGGTTTAACAGAAACCGTTGAGTACATCAAATCTCATCAAGATGTTGTTGAAAAACGATATGAATATGTTGAAAATCCAGAATATAACCATACGCCTAAAACAGAAAGCGACGACTTTTCATTTTAAGAAAATAAGAATAACTAATCCCCAGATGTAAATTTGGGGATTTTTTTTAACCCTAAATTTCCAACACTCCATGAAGTTATTAACCTATACTCTCACCCTCTTAGTATTATCAGTTTCTGCATTTGCACAAACAGAAAAAATTGATAAAAAACTAACACAGCTAATAAACGAGCATGTTAAAGGTTTTAATGGGGATGTTGGGATATATGTTAAAAATTTAAAAACTGGTAAAATAGCGAGTTATAATGCAGATAGCATTTTCCCAACAGCAAGCATGATTAAAGTTCCAATTACCAGCGGTATTTTTAATAAAATAGAAAAAGGAGAACTGAAATACAATGCACAACTTACTTATAAAGACAGCCTGCTTTATGAAGGGGAAGATATTTTGGGATCATTTAAAAATGGTGAAAAGATCGCCTTATCTAAGGTATTAATGCTAATGATTACAACTAGCGACAACACCGCAAGTTTATGGAGCCAAAGCTTGGCAGGAACCGGTACAGCAATTAATTCATTAATGGAGCAAAACGGGTTAATTCATACTCGGGTTAATTCTAGAACTTCAGGAAGAGAAGCAAATCAAAAACAATATGGCTGGGGACAAACCACACCTAAAGAAATGGCCACTTTATTAACTTTAATTAGGAATGGAATGATGGTTAGTGCCGCGGCTTCAGAAAGAATTTACAGAAACCTAATTCGTATTTATTATGACCATGAAGCCTTATCCCAAATACCACCTTATGTGCAAGCTGCTTCAAAATCTGGAGCAGTAAATGAATCAAGATCTGAAGTTGTTCTGGTCAATGCTCCGCATGGAGATTATGTGTTTTGTATCGCCACAAAAAATCAGAAAGACCAATCATGGCAGAGTACAAATGAAGGATTTAATTTGATTAGAGACCTGAGTAAAAAATTATGGAATTACTTTGAGCCTAAATCTACTTGGAAACCAGCTCTTGGTATGGAGAAATATAATCAAGGTTAATTTAATGGCTCGTCACCCTGATCCGATAGCTATCGGATTTATTTCAGGGTCTTTATTGTTTTTTCTCACGTCATTTCGAACGAGGTACGAGGAGAAATCTAAAAAGTGGTATTATTACGAGTTAGATCTCTAAGTAAAGTCGAGATGACGTGACGCAAATGAGACTACGACCAATTAGTCATTCACGCAAAGGCAGAAGTCTTAATGCAACTTTCTTAAAGAATTAATTTTCATATCACATTAACATGCCAAGCCGATGCTATAGTAACTATTATAAAAAAATTGTCATTCTGAGGGAATCGAAGAATCTATTTCGAAGAATAATTTCACTGATCTAGATTCTTCACTGTGCCAAAGGCATCCCTTTGGGATGTTCAGAATGACAAACAAGAATTAACCACCAAATAATTTAGCGAATACTGAAAACAAATTCAATCCAATAAAAATAATAACAATTACTCCCCAAAATTTAAAAAGTGACTTTAACTTACTGAAAGCATCAGTTAAACTTTCTTGTTCACCATATAACACACCTTGCTTAGCTTTAGCTGAATATTTGTAAAGCAAAAAACTTGGATAAAATATAGCCAAACTATAAGCGATAAAAACGAAAGTAATCGCACCAGCTCCAACACTTCCCATTGCACCAAGCATTTTTGCAATTTCTGGATTAGACGTCATAGCAGGGCCAACTGTTAACGCAGCAACCAGCATAAAACCTGCGATAATGAAACCTGTAATAGCTAAAAAATGAGCCCATTTGGCTACATCATAAATATAGCTGCGAATTTCTTCGTTTACTATTAGTTGCGGCTGACTATTTATTTCTTCTTGTTCCTCTGTATTTTGCATATCGATTAGCTAATTAGCTATTACCCGTGTTTTTTCTTTTTGTTCATGATCGCTTTCTGACCAATTCCAAAGTTAGTAGTTTTAGTATTACTTTCTTTACGTTGATGATAAGCAGCATCAATAAAAGCTTCCTCTTCTTCTGCCAGAACTTTGGCTACTTTATTCTTTTTCTTCGATGTTTTAACAACATCTTCAATTAATAGATCTTCTGGCAAATCAGCAACTTCAATCTTCTGACCAATTGCTTGTTCTATTTTACGAACCTGAGGTAATTCTAAATCTGTAGTAAATGTAATGGCCACAACATCATCATCGCTTTGTTTAATTACCCTATTTAAATAAGTTTCTTTCAATACAGGTAATTCAAAATGGAAAATAAAAGGAATTGCGCTCAAATCTAACCCTTGTAAAAGTTCATTAGCAACAATTAAAACTCTAGCTTGTTCATCTTCCTTAAAATCTTCAATATCATCAAAACCAGCTTCATCAAAAAACAGTGGTTTGTAGACAAAAACATCTGATGCTTTACCATCAAAAAGATCTTTCGATAAAGTTTGCGCAGTTAATCTCGTATTTACAAAAACCACCACCTTATCAAAAACCTCAGCATCTTTTAGCAAAAGATTTAATAAATTAAGTTTAGTTCTAAAATTAGGTAAGTGATATAAAAGTTGAGTATGTGTTTCAGTTTCGTTTTCACCTAAATCTTCCACTTCTATTAAAGTTGGTAATTTCATAAAAGGCTGAATCATCAATTCTAATCGATCGTGCATTACTTCTGTAAAAATTAAATGCTGGCATTTCTGGATACTAGCCGCCAACTCATTAATTGGTAATTGCATACCTAGTTTAACCATTTCTGCAGCATCATCTACCACAAACATTTGAATTTTATTGGTATTTAAGCCCAGTTTCAAATAAACAGCTCTTGCTCTAGAAGGAACGGCTACCACAATATCTACACCATCAGTTAATTCGTTAACCTGTGTTTCCATTCCGCCATCGGCATGTAAACCAACAATACGAATAGTTTGATTTCTGTTTAACAATTTGATATGTTCAATTACTTCTAGCACGCGTTCTTTAGTAGGTACTAAAATTAAAGCTCTTGGCGCTTCTTCAAACCCATATTTAAGGCGCATTAATACACCTAAAATGTAAGTTGTAGTTTTCCCAATTCCTTCTGGTCCTACCGCAATCACATCTTGTCCGCCTAAAATGCGAGACATTGATTTAGCCTGAATTTCTTTCGGACTTAAGTATCCGGCTGCTGTCATTGCAGATACTAAGGGTTTGCTTAATTTTAATTGTTCTAATGACACTATTTACTTGCTAAAATTATTAAAGTTACAAATTTACAGAAAATATAAAGGAAACACTCCATGACCTAAGAATACTATTTTCAAATTATATTTATGAACACCTGTAACGTTTTAGCTTTCAGACACGTATTGGTTATAAGAGCATCCTATTATTTATGAAAACTACAAAAAACATCTTACTTGGCATAGTCGCTATTTTAACACTGTTACTATTTTTTCAAGCATGTGAGAAAAGTAACCATACAGATTTTTCTGGTAAATATATGATTAAAGTTGGCGAAACTAAAAGCATTCCTCAAAGTTCAAAATTGGCAACTTTAACCTTTCAAGAATATACAGATAGTCGCTGTCCAGTAAATGTAAATTGCATTTGGGAAGGCGCTGCGCAAGCAAAATTTCTACTTAAAATTAATCAAAACGAGCAAATGGTAGAACTTTGTATAGGCGGTTGCAACGTAATTTCTAAAGCTACAACACAGGACTTTAATGTTAACGGAGTGATATATAGTGCTAAATTAATTACGCTCACACCTTATCCAGGCAGTAGTAATGCGAATGAAAAAGCGGAAGCTACTATTCTAGTTCAAAAAAAGTAGTATCAAATTTATGATACAAATAAAACTTTCTTTTATTAATGCGTAAGTTTATATCATTGGGATAAACTTACGATTATAAAAATGAAAAAAATTCTATTAAATCTTTTTTTAATTGCACTGAGCACAAGTGTCTTTGCTCAAGATGCAGTACAATATCAATTGCCACCAAAGGCAATAACCGACCTTTTATTGGCTAAACCTACGCCAAGCGTTAGTATAGATAGTAAAGCTACTTGGATGTTATTTAGCGAACGCAATTCTTTTCCATCTGTAGAAGAATTGGCAATGCCAGAATATCGTATTGCGGGTATGCGTATTAATCCTAATAATTATGCGCCAAGTCGTCAAACGTTTATCAATAACTTTAGCTTAAAAAACATTAAAACTGGCAAAAGTTTAGCGGTTACAGGTTTGCCTTCTCCATTATATGCAGGTAGTGTAAGTTGGAGTCAAAGTGAAACTAAAATTGCATTTACCAACACCACACCTACAAGAATTGATCTATACATCATTGATGTGGCGACTGGGAAAGCTACAAAAACCAACAAAACCGCATTAAACGCAATTATGGGCAGCGGCTTAACATGGGTTGATGACAATACAATCATGTATCGCGTAGCTACTAAAGCGGCAACCATGCAACCAAAAAGACCATTAGCTCCTACTGGCCCAACTATTCAACAAAGTTTAGGTAAAGCTGCGCCAAGTGCAACGCTACAAGATTTAATTAAATCGCCATTTGATGAAAAGTTATTTGAGTTCTTCGCTACCTCTCAGTTGGTACAAAATAAAGCGGGTATAGAAACGCCAATAGGCAAGCCTTCAATTTATAGCAGTGTTTCTTTATCGCCAGATAAAAACTACATGATGGTGCGTACCATTAAAAAACCTTTCTCTTATTTAGTTTCTGCAGGTGGTTTCCCTTCTGTAGTTAACATTACTGATAGAACGGGTAAAGTAGTTAAAATGTTGGCAGATTTACCTTCAACAGAAGTTAGACCATCTGGTTATGATAACGTACAAAACGTACCAAGAGGTTTCGATTGGCGTGATGATGAAGCAGCAACTTTAGTTTGGACCGTTGCTTTAGATGGTGGATTAATCAAAAATGAGGTAGAATACCATGATGCAGTAATGCAGCTTTCTGTTCCGTTTACCGGAACAGCTAAAGAAATTTTGAAAACTAAACAACGTTTCGGTGGCTTTAGCTGGGGTAATGCAACATTCGCCTTATTTAGAGAAAGCAATAGGACGAAACAAACTTCGAGATTAAGTCGCTTTAACCCAACAACAGGTGCAACAGAAGTTTTATATGAATTGAATACTACGGATGCGTATAATAATCCAGGTTCTCCTGTAACTGAGAAAAACAAATTCGGTAAACAAGTGATCTTAACTACAGATGGTGGCACTAAATTATTGTTAAATAATACCACTGGTGCATCTGATAAAGGTGATTTACCTTTCTTAGCTAAATTTGATTTATCAACTAAAAAATCTGAGATTTTATGGCGTAGCCAACCAGGTAGTTTCGAAATGGTAACTGATGTCTTAGATCCTCAGAAATTAATTTTGTTAACCCGCAGGGAAAGTCAGAAAGACGCACCTAATTATTGGATTAAAAATTTAATGTTGCGCATTGCGGATCAGCAAATTACCAATTTCGCTAATCCATACACGCAATTAGAAGGTGTTAAAAAAGAGAAAATATCTTACAAAAGAGCAGATGGAATTACCCTAACAGGAGATTTATATTTACCTAAAGGATATGACAAAGCAAAGGATGGTCCGTTACCAGTATTGATATGGGCTTACCCTCGCGAGTTTAACTCTGCTGCAGATGCTGCACAAATAAGAGGTTCTCAAGATAAATTTACTACGATTAGTTCTGGCGGTCCGTTATTTTTTGTAACCCAAGGTTATGCCGTTTTAGACAACGCAGAAATGCCTATTGTGGCTAAAGATGGCAAAAGACCAAACGATACTTTTGTAGAGCAATTAAAATTAAATGCAGAAGCTGCCATTAATAAATTGAGCGATATGGGTGTTGGAGATAGAAATAGAATGGCTATTGGCGGACACAGTTATGGTGCATTTATGACTGCTAATTTATTAGGCCATGGCAATCTGTTTAAAGCTGGTATTGCTCGCAGTGGTGCTTATAACAGAACACTTACGCCTTTCGGTTTTCAAAATGAAGACCGTACGTATTGGCAAGCACCTGAGTTATATTATGAAATGAGCCCTTTTAGCTATGCTGATAAAATTAAAACGCCACTCCTATTAATTCACGGCGAAATGGATGATAACCAAGGTACTTTCCCGATTAACAGTGAGCGTTTATTTAACGCCATTAAAGGTAACGGCGGCACCACTCGTTTTGTGTATTTACCTTATGAAGCACATGGTTATAGAGCTAAAGAAAATATCTTACACATGTTGTGGGAAATGAATACTTGGTTAGATACTTATGTGAAGAACGCTAAATAACCTCACCCCAACCCTCTCCTCGAGGAGAGGGAGTTAATTACACGAACATCCGATGGATTTAATTAATCATCGGATGTTTTGGTTTAGGGGGATTTTTAAGAAAAATAATTATCTTTAATAAAAAAATAATGTATGAATTTATCATACCAATACACCTAAATATGGGTGCATAAGTATAGTTTTGTCATACATATATAAATTATGTGTAAGTGTAGAAAACCTTAACAATGACAATAAAAACGGACATATTAGAAAGAAATTTTTCGGCATTTTCTGACTTCGTAAAGAGTCAGGACGGAAAACCGTTTATAACATTCGCAGAATCAAAATATATAGACGACAGAGAAAATTATAAATACAATGTTTACAAAGAAGCCAGAGAGAATTTAGGAAACAAATGGTGGAAACCCGAAGATATCGGAACAGGGAAGATTCAAAAAGCAGTTAGCTCTGCCATTCAAACCAAGGTAAACCACAATTATCAAAACATCGACAATAACCTTGTTGATTGGAGAAAAAAGGATGATTTTGTTAAAACAGTTAAAAATAAAAATCTTGAAACAACTCTATTTAATTTTTATAAAAGCAAAATTTCTGACCAACAAGCATTTGAAACTTTTATTGACGAAAAATTAAGTTATCAATTTATAGCCTATCTGTTTTTTATCAAGGACAGAAATAGATTTATGCCGATTTCTCAAGCGAAGTTTGACGAAACATTTGAATTAATCGGCATACAAAATTTTAAAACAAGTCATAATCTCTCTTGGGACAACTACTTAACTTACCTTGACATAATTAAGCAAGTCCGTGACTTTCTAAAAACGAAAGACGACAATGCGACTTTGTTAGATGCACACTCATTTTTGTGGATACTTGGCAACCAAATGAGAGTTGCGACCAAAGAAACGACAACCAAACCAAGCGTTGAGAAAAATGAAAAACAAGAAAATCAAGTAGCAATTTCTAAAGACATCTTTTCAAAATCATCTGAACTAAACAGTTTGGAATGGACTGAAATATTGCAAAACGAAAAACTAACTTATGAACTTGATTTAGCAATTTTTCAAGCCTTGTATTCCTTTCAAGACCACAAAGCGTATGCGAGTCAAATCGCATTAATTTTAGAAACTACTCATCCTCCATTAAATTTAGAAATTGGACGATATGCTAAACGTATTGCCGAACATTACGACATAAATTTTACAGAAAGAAGTGCAGAGAAATTTATGTTTTGGGATTTGTTCTTTAACGGCTGGGACGAAGGAACAAAGTTTGTTTGGCAATTAAGACCTGAATTAGTTGAAGCATTAGTGGCAACGGGTTTGACAGGAGATGAAATTTATCCAGACGAACTTCCGACTGAAAATACAGAAGAACTTTTTGAAGATATTAAACGGACAGTAATCGTAAACTCATACGAACGGAATTCAAAAGCAAGACAGCTTTGCGTAAAACATTGGAAAGCTATTTGTGCTGTTTGCTCTTTTGACTTTGAAAAAACATACGGAGAAATTGGAAAAGGGTTTATTCACGTTCATCACTTGACCCCTGTTTCACAAATTGGCAAAGTATATCAAGTTGACCCAATTAATGACTTAATTCCAGTTTGCCCAAATTGCCATTCAATGTTACACAAACAAGAACCGCCTTTTAAAATTGAAGAAATTAAGAACATGTTCAGAAAACACACATCTTGACAAAGATAAGTGCAAAAACACCAGCAGGTAACAGCAAATTTGTTCAAAAATGGCTGACGGTGGTTTACGTCAAGTAATCAATTATTTACTTAATTTGGTGCGATATGACATCGGTTCTGCAAGCAATGCTATTTCTGCGCAAATTTTCAAAACGTTAGCGGTCATTGTAGGACGACCCACATAAATCACAATTAAGGTCATTAAAATAATGCAAGACTTCATTGACCAAGCAAAAAAAAATGGTGTGACACTTATAGACAACGGAATGTGTCAATTTTGTGGTGCGGACTATCAAAGAGACATTTTTGAATGTATGGACAACTACAACAATGGACTTGAACATTTAGACTTCAATGATGCGGAAAATCATTTATTTAGATTTTTAAGTGTTGACGCTCATGCTCTACAACATCCAGAAATTCATGGACGATGGAGCAATCATTTCCACCTGACAAGGTTGAATTTAATACTTGATAAAAAGCAAACTTGGGACTACAAAAAATCACCAATGCTAAGTGACTACTTGAACGCATACAAACTAAACAAGCCGAATGAGTTTCTTACTATCCCGAGACCATTAGACAGAGGAAAAATAACAGCAAAAGACTTGATTAAGGCGACAACAGCAAACGATTGTGTTGAACTAATAAAAAAATGGGCGGACGAAGTATATCATTCCTGGAGTTCAAGCCATTCAATAGTTTCTCAAATTGCAGACGGTTTTTTAGACAACAATTACAATGGAAAAGCACAAGACAGAAAAACAAAGAACCGCTAACAGTACCCACTTGCAATTTTTTGCGGGTTAGCGCTCAAATACGTAACCTGACATAGCAAAAAATTGAAAGTAGCCCCAAAACTTTACACCTAAATATAAAATTATGAACACAATCTTATCAGGAAAAGTTATTTGGGCATATAGTAGAGAGGTCTTAGAGAGAAATTCATCAAAGGACATTGGATTTCATTTTACGGGAATTGCGCCTTTTCATACACATACGGGAGAAATTACTTTAACTAATACCACGATTATTATTTTAGGAGAAGAAGAAATTAATATTTCGCTTAACGACTTAGAAAGCGTCTATTTAGGATTTGATGAAGTTTACACTAGAAATTTGGTTAAAAACTTCGGTTTGTTTTGGCAACCTCTCAGATTAGACTTACAAAGTAGTGAAAAAATTTATTTGATCATAGATTTAACGATGTTCTCTTCTAAAACTCAACTGTGGTTTGACACCATTAAAGAGATACTATCCTAAATTAAAAACTGCCACTGCCTTATCATACAAATACACAACACATGCAATATCTCTCCTTCAGTATTTCCATCACCATTCTTTATTGGATTATTGCATTGATTCTAAATGAATTCATCAAAAAGAGAGCTTTTTAAATGAGTTTATCTGATTAATAGATAATTATTTTATTTTATGGGTTAAAGAAACCAGACTATGGCGTTAGCAATAAGCTAAAAAAAAAGCATAATTTTAAAATGTAAAACCTAAAATGAAATATATGCTCAAAATAGTTAACCAAACAATTGTATTTTTAATAGAATTAATCATGATCGGAACTTTCGCCTATTTTGGTTATCAAATAGGAAATAGCATTTTTGCTAAATATGCATTAGCCATTTCTCTTCCCATTTTGGCAATTATTCTATGGGGCTACTGGGCAGCACCAAAATCAGTCCATCGTATAATGATGCCTTATTTAGCTTTATTCAGATTATCCTTATTCTTACTGGCATCTTATCTTTTATATAGATGTGGGCAGAACAAG
The DNA here is from genome assembly GCA_038243335.1 of Sphingobacteriales bacterium. GTDB lineage: Bacteria > Bacteroidota > Bacteroidia > Sphingobacteriales > Sphingobacteriaceae > Pedobacter. The sequence goes on along the minus strand of JBBSRF010000015.1, from coordinate 8,462 downwards.
TTTGCAATAATACTTGCTATTTTTTCACTATCAACCCAAATAGCAAGTATTATTTTAGAAGGTAATGAATAGGGCCAAAATAGTAGCTTTCAAAGCTATTAAGAGATATTATCAAAAATAAATAAAATAAAAAAAATTTATGAAATCAATTAATAACACTGCTCCAGTAAAAGCAAAAAAATCAATTATTATAGACTCAAATATTGAAAAAGTATGGCGAATATTAACAGATATTGACAATTGGTCTAAATGGAATTCTGATATTTCAATTTCAAAAATTAATGGAAAAATTCAAACAGGAAGTACATTTAATTGGAAAATAGGAGGAACTAAACTTCTTTCTGAAATTCACACTTATAAGCCAAAGAAGGAAATTGGTTGGACTGGAAAGGTTTTCGGAGTATTTGCTATACATAACTGGAATTTAAGTGAAACAGAAAATAGTACTAGGGTGTCAGTTGAAGAAAGTATGGAAGGATTTCTTACAAAATTATTTAGGAAATCATTTCAACGAAACCTTGAAAATGGAATGAATAGTTGGCTTATTTTATTAAAAGAAGAATGTGAAAAATGATGCATTATATTTATTTACAAATAATTGAATCTTATAAATACAAAGGATAAACTGAACAAAGACAATTTTTATTTGTAGAATTTTCGTGCTAATGCAAGCAACAACTGATATAAATTAAAGCTACTAAAATAAATAACCAATTGTAATGCAATACCTAACCTTTAGTATTTCCATCACCATCATATCTTGGATTATTGCAATGATTTTAAATGAAGTCGTTAAAAGGACTCCGCTCTATATTAAGCTATCCAACCTCAACTTTATCACGAGTGAAAAAGCAAATAACATCCTCGGCATTGGTGCATTTAAGTGGATTGTAAAAAACACGTTTTTCAAGTTTTTTAATCCGAATTTAAAGCTGTCAAGGAGACCTGACGTATTGCAGTTGATGGCATTGAGAAAACAAATGACTACTGCAGAAATTAATCATTTAATCGCCTTTGCTTGTGTCGCTATCTTTGCCCTTGTGATCTTGGTCAAGGGAAAATTTTTACTTGCGTTAATTATGATTTTGGTAAATATCCTAATGAATTTATATCCATCTTTATTGCAACAAGAGAATAAGAGACAAATTGATCAAATGATGAAGAGATTTAGATAAATCTAAGAGATAAGTATTTCGTTTTTTGGGATTGGATTATTCATGTCCCTAAAATTTAAGAGTAAAATTGAATTATTAATCAAAGTAATATTTTTTCGTGTGAGGTGCAGTGAGCTATAATTAAATAGCTATATTTATGACTATGAGCGCTTTACATCAATTAGAAAGTAATTTAAACGACAACGGCGCCTTCACTTATAGAAGAATTAGGCGCATCATAGGCTATCTCGGCATATTTTTGCCTATAATTTTGGTGATTTTATCTTTAATTGGTTTCTTTAAAACCTCCATTCAATTTTCAATTAGTCATTACTATTATACCAATCTCAGAGAAATATTTACTGGAACTTTATCGGCTGTCGGCATATTCTTAATCCGATACAAAGGACATGGAAATCCTTCACTATGGAAAAACGATAACTTTCTTACTAATGTGGCCGGAGTTATGGCTATTGGAGTGGCGCTCTTTCCAACAAATCCGATCAATATGGATCAGAAGATTTACACTTTAATTCCATTAACGAAGGGATGGCTTGGCTGGCTACATTATGGTTTTGCTGGTGTGCTCTTTCTTATTTTTTCACTACTGGCGATCAATGTTTTCACCATCGGCCAAGAAAATGAAAATCTTCTTCCGAAAAGCATAATGAACGAAAATAATATTTACAGATTTTGTGGCTATGCTATTATTGTATTCATGATCATGATGCCGATTGCTGATCATTTTAAATTATTCTCTTATTCCACCTTAGTTTTCGAATCACTTTCTTTATTCTTGTTCGGAATTGCATGGTTAATTAAAGGGCGTGCATTAGGTGATGCAGGGAAAATAGGTCAAAAGTTATATGGTGAAAATAATAAAATTGACACAGAAAAATGAAGGAGAAGTAGCAAGTGGTTGACTTTAAAATTCATTAATGTTTTTCATGGCATTCTCCATACATTTTACTTCGTAGCTTTTCGCTTTGCTAAAGGTCATCATCTTTCCTACAATTTAGACCCTGAAATAAATTTAGGGTGACTACAGCTGGAGGTTTCATGAAAACCCAAACATTTATCACAAATCAATCTAAAATTTATATTTTTGATAGTATTAAAAATACATTAAATATTAATGGACCTCTACTTCAAACTAAAAAAATCACCTAAATTTATTTTAGACAATTTAACAGATATGCAGAAATTCGCTGCTTTATATCCTGTTATTTCAAGGATTGACAAAGTTAGTGATGAAAATTACTTAGTTCATGAAACCCTAAAATTTGGATTTATTCCTTTTTCATTTACCTATCCCGTAAACATCGAAAAAAATATTTTAAATTATATTGTAATTATTCGTGCAATCGTATTCAAAATAACTAAGATTGAAATGAAGTTTATTTTAAAAGCACATTGTAATTTTACGATAATTCAATAGGAAATATAATTTAAATCTCCTTTGCCAATTAAGTTTATGATGGAAAGAATATTTAGGAAACAGCATGAGCAATTTTTCAGAAATATGGAAATGAAAAAACTGCAATAATTATTACCTTTACCTCCAAACCCAATTAAAAAAATGGAAAATTCGATTAAACTCATCAGAGCTTGTAGAGCACAATGGTTAAATAAAATAGCAGGATTAAGTACTGCTCAAATGAACCACATCCCAACTGGATTTAACAATAATTTAGCTTGGCAAATGGGACATATTGTTGTTAGTCAACAAATATTATGTTACAAATTGGCAGGACAAAAATTTATTATTGAAGATGAGCTAATTGATTTATATAAAAATGGTTCTAAACCAGAAAGAGATTTCAGCGAAGCAGAAATTGAGCAAATGAAAAGTTATTTTATCAGCACAATTGAGCAATTAGAAAAAGATGTTATGAACCAAATTTTTGCAAATTTTACGCCTTATGCCATTTCTACTTTTGTAGGTGTAGAGTTAAAATCAGTAGGAGATGCGATTGATTTTATCGTTGCTCATGATGCGATCCATTATGGATGTACTTTAGGATTAAAGAAATTAGTAGAATTTCATATTCCTACTACCTAATTTCATATAAAAATATTTTTTTGAGATACTTCTTTCACATTGCTTACAACGGACATACCTATAGCGGTTGGCAACGCCAACCAAAAGTAAACAGCGTACAAGAAGTAATTGAAAGCAAATTAAGCCAGATTTTTAAAACTCCATTAAGCATAAACGGCTGTGGAAGAACTGACACTGGCGTACATGCCAGTCAGTTTTTTTTTCATGCAGACATTGAACAGGAATGGGATTTTGACCTTAAATTCAGAATAAACAAGGTTTTACCGCATAATATTGCTGTTTTTGATATTATTCCTCTGGCTGGGAAACCACATGCTCGGTTTGATGCCGTACAACGGAAATACGATTATTATGCACACACGTATAAAAATCCATTTCTAAATCAATTAAGTTCTTATTATGCATATGATCATTTGAACTTAAGCGAAATGAAAAGAGCGGTGGCACTATTGCCGAAATACAAGGACTATAGAGCATTTTGCACAACACCAGATAAAAATGAGCATACCATTTGCAATGTGATGGAGGCAAAGCTATTTACTACCGAAAATGGTGATCATATGAGATTTCATATTGTATCGAATAGATTTTTAGGTAAGATGATTAGAATCATCACGGGCAAATTGCTGAAAATAGGCACAGGCCATATGAGTGTAGACGAATTTGAAAACTTACTGATTAGTTTGGAAACCCCAGGTATGTTAGAAATTGCGCATCCAACGGGCTTGTATTTATCTAAAGTAACTTATCCTTACCTCAACTTACCACTAAGAACAGAGTTTTCTGGCTTGCAGCATTTGGATTGGGTGGAGGTTTAAATCCTCACCCTATTTAAGTAAGTAATATTTCTTAGAGTGTCATCTCGAGTTAAGCACAGCGGCGAGAGATCTGCTAATAAGTTACGCTATAGATTACTCCTTGCTACGCCACGTTCGAAATGACGGATTTTGTTTAGTAATTTATTTGTTGGCTATTTAAACCTGATCGCTTTTAGCGGGCTAATCCTACTCATAAACGTTGCAGGGACAATCAGTACCAAAGTACAAATAATCACCGTAGCTAAATTTAGCAAAAGAACATCTTCAAAATGAACTTCTATAGGTACATAAGCAAGGTAATAGTTAGTTTGATCTAACTTAAAGAGATGCGTGTATTGCTGCAAATAACAAAGACCTAAGCCTAAAATATTTCCAAGAACTAAGCCTATTCCTACTAAGTAAATTGCATTATATGAGAATATCTTCATTACGCTATAATTGGTTATACCTAATGCTTTTAGTAATCCAATCATTGCAGTTCGTTCTAAAATCATGATTAATAAGGCAGTAACCATATTAATTACGCCTACAATCATCATTAAAATGAGTAATACTCTGGTATTTACATCTAAAAGCGAAAGCCATGTAAATATTTCTGGTGTACTTTCCATAACAGACCTAGACCTCAAATTGAGTTCTAAATTGGCATAAACATCTTCAGCTACTGGTTTTAAATTGTCAAAATCATTTATCCTAACTTCGATCCCTCCTATTTGGTTGGGCTCCCAATTATTTACACTTCTAATGATATTGATATTTCCTAAAACGAAAGTTTTGTCAATATTTTCTATACCAATATTATAAATTCCTACGATTTTAAACTTTCTTCTTTTAGGTGGATTTTGTACAAAATGCATGATGAAACTGTCACCAACCTTTAGTTTTAATCTCTGTGCAGTGTAGTTTGAAATAAGGATTTGATTTGATAAGCTATCTTTAAAGTTGATAATTGATCCACTCACTAAATTCTTTTGCACAAAGCTCCAATCGTATTGCTGGTCAATTCCTTTAAAATTAATTCCCTCAGCTTCTCCATTAGCCGATATAATAGCTGGCTTTGTGGCAAATGGATAATAAGATTTAAGATTTGAATTATTTTTTAAATTCTTTATTGTAGTATCATTTGGTACAAAAGGAGATTTCTCAAAAGAGCCATTTAAATCAAAGCGATATATCTGAATATCTCCAATAAAACCACGCACTTTATCTTTAATCTCAGTTTTAAAACCTTTAATAATGGCAATGGAAAGTATCATCACAGCCAAGCTTAACATCACTCCCGCTATTGCAATACGTACAATAAGCTTAGAAAATGTCCTCTCAGACTTGATTGCTATTCGCTTTGCGATGAAATATTCTATATTCAAATTTTATAATAAATTGTATCTTAGCAAAAGTGCTAATTCAATTCCGAAAAAGTGTATAATAATTCAAAAACCTAAATAGATGAATAAGTTTGCCATTTTTTTTACCTCAATTTTAATCGTTATCGCTTTAACTGCTTGTATTCAAAGTCAAAAAGCAACAAGTTCTGTTAGTTTAACTGATACTAAAGAAACTAAATTTAAAACTGGTGCTGAGCAAACTGAAAAGTATTTACCTTTATTAAAAGGGAAAAGAGTTGGCATGGTCGTAAATCCAACTTCAATTATAGGTAAACTAACTGTAGTTGATAGCATTTTAAAACGTGGCGTAAATATTGTTAAAATTTTTGGCCCAGAGCATGGTTTTAGGGGAGATGCCAGTGCAGGAGTTAGTGTAGAAGATGCTATAGATAAAAAAACTGGTATTAAAGCAATTTCATTATATGGCAAACATAGCACACCAACAAAAGAAGATTTAGCTGATGTAGACATTATGATTTTTGACATTCAAGATGTGGGTGTACGTTTTTATACATACATGAATACATTACAAAATGTGATGGAAGCTTGCGCTAGAGACGGTAAAGAAGTAATGATTTTAGATCGTCCAAATCCAAATGCTTATTATATTGATGGGCCAATTTTGGATCTCACCTATAAATCGGGTATTGGTGCACAACCTATTCCAATTGTTCACGGTTTAACTTTAGGAGAATATGCGCAAATGCTAAATGGCGAAGGTTGGTTAAAAGATAAAGTTAAGTGCAAAATAACGGTGATTAAAAATGCTGCATATACACATGATATGCCGTATATACTACCTGTAAAACCATCACCAAACTTAAATACAGACCAATCTATTTTGCTATATCCTAGCACCTGCTTATTTGAAGGAATTTACTTAAATCACGGTCGTGGCACACAATTTCCATTCACTGTTATAGGTGCACCTTACCTAAAAGGAATATATAATTTTTCTTTTAAACCAACAGGAATTAAAGGCATGGCAGAAACGCCAATTTTTAAAGATGAAGTTTGTTATGGGATCGATTTACGAAATTACGACACTTCTATTTTCAGAAAAACAAAACAAATCAATATTACTTGGGTTATGGAATTATACAAAGCTTCTCCAAAAAAAGGAGATTTCTTTAATAATAAGCTAAGTAACCAAATGAATATAATTGAAAAATTAGTTGGCGTAAGGGACTTTAGACAGCAAATTATTGACGGAAAATCTGAAAAAGAAATTAGAGCAAGTTGGGAACCAGGATTAAGTAAATATAAAGAAATGCGTAAAAAGTATTTACTTTATCCATAAGATGGAAAAGCATGAATAACGAAAAAAAGAAAAAGGATGATAATTCATCTAGCAACTTTAAAGAAATTTTGCCTTTAGGAAAAGTTGACAAAGGAAATAAAGCAGTGATTAAAGATGAAGACTTGCCTCAAACAGCAGATACATCGGATGTAAGAATAGACGACCCTGCCAAAGCAAGAGAAGAAAGTGAGCAACCGGTTCATCCGGTAAAAAAATAATTAATGCTAGGTAAAACTAAAATTTTAATAGCTGGAATTGGTGGAGTTGGGGGTTATTTTGGAGGGCTCTTAGCAAGATGCTACGCTGGAAATGATGATATTTCTATTTGTTTTATGGCTAGAGGAGAACATTTGAACCAAATTAAAAGTAATGGTTTAAATGTAATCAAAGGCGAAATAGAATTTAATGCTAAACCTCACTTAACTACTGATAATCCAATTGAAATTGGATTATCAGATTACGTTATAATTTGCACTAAAAATTATGACTTAGAGGAGATTCTAAATAAAATTGTTCCCTGTGTAGGTATAAATACTGTAATTCTACCTTTACTAAATGGCGTGAATGCAGTTGAAATAATTAGAGACAAATTTCCGAATAATTTAGTGGCATCAGGCTGCGCATACATTGTTTCGGCTATTAAAGAACCAGGTGTAGTTGAAAACTTTGGGAGCAGACAAGAAATATATTTTGGTATTGATCATACGGAAAATCCTCTATTAGTTAAGTTAGAAGAATTAATGAAGTTTGCTGGAATTCAAGCAACTTTATCAGACCACATCAATGTAGTAGTATGGGAAAAATTCATTTTTCTTTCAAGTTTAGCCACCGCTACATCATACTTTAACGCTTCCGTTGGTAGATTGTTAGAAGAGCACCTGTTAGATGTGAAAAATTTACTTAGAGAATCAACTGCAATTGCATTAGCAAAAAAAATAAAAGTGGATAAAAACATTGTTGAAAAGGCGCTCAGCAACTTTAAAGCCATGCCCTATTTGACCACCTCTTCCATGCATAGAGACTTCCAATCGAAAAAATTAAAAACTGAATTAGATTCTATTACAGGTTCTATCATAAAGGAAGGTGAAAAATTAGGAATCGAAACGCCAACTTTTAGCAAAGCCTACTTAGAACTTCAAAAACATAATCACTAATTATTTTTAGCTTTTTTCAAAAATGCTAGCAAAACTTTCTCATCATTCTCTATTGCCGTTAAGCTATCAGGCTTTGCTGTATTAATTTTTTTAAGGTATTTCTTTAAGCCTTCATTTTCAAAAGTTTCTAAAAGCAAAGGATATACATAAGAGCTTTTACAAACCGCTCTAGTATTCCCTAATTTACTAGCAACACAATCTAAAACTTCTACAATAACTTTCTTTTTAGACATATCTGGATTACACTCGGTGCAAGATGCCAATCTTCTTAAAGCTTCTAAAGTACCGCCCCAAGTTCTAAAATCTTTAGCTGTAAAATCGCTCTCGGTAATTTCTTTAATGTAATCGTTAATCATACCACTATCTACAGAACGATGTTCTTTATCATTAATATAATATTGAAAGAGTTCTTGACCAGGAATATCTTTAGATTTTTTAATCAGCTTTGCTAAATTTTTATCAGACAAAACTACATCTTGTTTAACACCTTTTTTACCAATGAAACTTAAGGTAAATCGATCTCCGTTTTGTTTAAAATGCTGATCTTTTAAAGTACTTAAACCATAGCTTCCATAAGTTTTTTTGTAAG
>JBBSRF010000014.1:0-18934 GCA_038243335.1 Sphingobacteriales bacterium | reverse complement strand
TTTTATCTTTGGTCTTTAAGCCTTCAGCTTAAACTATTCGTATTTTAAGGCCTCAACTGGGTTAGCTATTGCCGATTTATAGGCTTGAAAACTTACCGTAAGCAATGCGATAGTCAATGTTCCGAAAGAAGCTAATAGGATAATCCAAAAACTGATTTCGGTATGGAATTCAAAGTTCGAAAGCCATTTATCCATGGCATAATAACTTATTGGCACTGCAATAACAATTGCAACAACAATCATTTTTATAAATGAAAGTGATAACAACTGCATTAGATTTGCAATCGAAGCCCCCAATACTTTGCGTACACCAAATTCTTTAGTTCTTTGTTCTGCACTGTAGGCAACTAAGCCAAATAAGCCCAGGCAAGACACAAAAATTGCTAGTCCGCCAAAGAGATTAGAAAGCATACCTAAAGTTTTCTCTGATTTATATTTTTCGAGATATATGGTATTTAAAAAGTTAATTTCGACAGGATAAGCTGGATTTATAGCTTTTGTAATCCTGTTAATAGTTTCTATATTACTTTGCATGCTGTTTGCATTATTTAGGCGCATGGTAATTGTTCCAGTTTGAGCAGCATTTAAAAAAACAACTTGAGGGTTATTAGATTTATATGGCGAATCCCAAACATAATCATCAAAAACCCCTATAATAAATGCGTCTGAACCAAAAATCTTCACTTTTTTTCCAATGGGATTTTTGTATCCGAAAACTTTCACAGCCGAAGCACTCACCATTACTCCACTCGTATCTGAAGCAAAGCTTTTCGAAAAATCTCTACCTTGTAATAGTTTAATGCCATTGGTTTTAATAAAATCGTATGTTGTAGCAACCTGATTAAACATAGTTGTATTTTGAGGTGAGGTCATTCCTTCCCATGCAACATCCATAAAATTTCGACCACGGTGAGAAAGACCAATCGAAGATTGATACATGGAAGTAACTGCGCCAGATTTTAACATTTCTGTTTTAAATAATTCGTATTTCGTTCCTAATTCACCGTCCTGCGGAATTTCGACTAATGCATTTACATCAAAACCAACTGGTTTATTTTTAATGTATTGAATTTGTTTGTAGATAACCAAAGTAGAAATAATCAGAATTATTGCGAAACAAAATTGGCCAACAACCAATACTTGTCTTAAGTTAATTGATATTAAACCTTTTGAGTTTATTTTTCTTTTAAGCGTTTGAATAGGGTTAAAAGCAGATAAATAAAATGCTGGATAACTGCCTGCGATTAAACCTGTGGCAATAACAATCCCTAAAATACCTACCCAACTTGCAGCATTGAAATAGCCGATACTTAATTGAATGTTGAGTAGATTATTAAATGCTGGTAGACAGATTTCTAACAATGCTATAGCAACAACAACAGCAAGAAACGATAACACCATCGATTCGGTTAAAAATTGAAATATTAAAGAAGTGCGATTAGCTCCAATTGTTTTCTTAATTCCTACTTCCTTTGCTCTTTTTTCTGACTTAGCAGTTGCCATGTTCATGAAATTGATGCAGGCAATGAGCAAAATTCCAAAAGCTAATCCCATAAAAAGCCAAATTTGTTCTATATCGCCACCCGCATTTTTTCCGTTTTCAAACTTTCCATAAAGGTGTAATTTGCTCGCCTGATACAAAAAATTTGGTTGTGATTGTTGGTTTTGCACTGTATTTGCCTTTACTAGAGCTTCAACTTTACGATTAATCAAATCGATATTTACGTTCGGATCGAGCGAAACCATGGTTACAAAACTGTAATTATTCCAGTTTAAACTTTTTGCACTTTCATCAACAATTTCGTAAAACGACCACGGCATTAAAAAATCGAATCTATTAGAACTATTCTCTGGTAAATCTTTAATTATACCTGTAATGGTTAAATTTTCCATATCTTGAAAACGCACAGACTTATTTAACACATCTACTGTTCCGAATAGGGTTTTGGCTGTACTTTCTGTTAAAATTACAGAGAGTGGATTATTTAATGCCGTTTTCGAATCGCCAGAGATGAATTGATAATCATACATTTTAAGAATATCAGGTTCTGCAAACTTCGAATCTTTTTTATAGCTATTTTGACCGTTGGCAATTAGGCTTTTTCTGCCATAATCCATTCGGGCAACATATTTCGCCTCAGGTAAATTTCGCTTTAAAAGTGGCCCTAAAGCAGTAGTAGAACCATAAAAAGTATCTGAAATCTTATTCCCTTCACCTGGAACATTCGTCATCGCAACATAAACATTTTTCCAGTTTTTGGCTTGCTTATCGAAATTCCATTCGTATGAAACGTATAACAGCAACATTAAACAGGCCGCAAGACCAATAGCCAAACCTATCACATTGATAAAAGAAGAAGTTTTATTCTTCCAAAGGTTTCGTAAAGCGATTTTTAAATTGAGTTTAAACATGTGTGTTGTGGGTTATGAGTTACGTGTTGTGAGTTACATGTTGTGAGCCCAGACTTGTAACCTGCAACTCGCAACTTGAAACTCAATTAAATCAGCTCCTCTGTTCTCCCCTTATTAATTTTTTCAGAAATCACATGACCATCTTTTAGGTTGATGATCCGATTGGAAAAACTCGCATCATGACTAGAGTGGGTTACCATTACAATGGTTGTTCCACTTTCATTCAATTCGCATAGCAATTCCATTACTTCATTACCATGTGTACTGTCCAAATTACCAGTTGGCTCATCGGCTAAAACTAATTTTGGTTTGGTAACCAGAGCTCTTGCTACAGCCACCCGTTGTTGCTGGCCACCTGATAATTGTTGTGGAAAGTGACCAGAACGGTTAACAATATTCATTCTTCCAATAATTTCATTCACTAGTTTTTTGCGTTCGCCAGCTGGTACTTTGTTGTAAATTAAAGGCAATTCTATGTTTTCAAAAACTGTCAATTCATCAATTAAATTAAAGTTTTGAAACACAAAGCCCATATTTCTCTTTCTGAAATTAGAACGTTCTCTATCATTAAGCGTTAATAGTTCTGTCTCCATAAATTTGTAACTACCACTTTCAGGCTTATCTAAAAGTCCCATTACGTTTAACAAAGTTGATTTTCCACAACCTGATGGCCCCATAATAGACACAAACTCACCAGCTTTAACATGTAAATTAATTCCATTCAATGCAGTAGTTTCAATTTCTTCAGTTTTGTAAACTTTTTCCAGATTTTCTATTTTAATCATAATTTTAAGTATCAAGTATTTAATGTCAAGTATCAAGACTTGAGGTTTAATTTTTACTTTTTTAAATCCCCCCATTTAGATGAGGTTTGGTAGGGTAAAGTTTAGTACCCCGTCCAGAAACGCACTGGCACGGGGCTAACTAAACTAAAATTTTATTTTAACTATAATAAACAACCAGCCTTTCCGGCAACCCTTTGTAAGAGGGAAACTGCATTTCAAACTACTCCCCTTTGGGAAGGTTGTGCCAAAGGCATCCATTTGGGAGGTGGGGCTTCTATTTACTAATCTCTATAATATCATACTGGTTAAATTGATCATAAGATGAGGTGATTACTTCTTCATCTTTTTGTAAGCCTTCTAATACTTCGTAATACAAATAATTTTTACGTCCAATTTTTACATTTCTTTTGGTCGCTTTTCCATTAGCAACTACGAAAACCCAACTTCCCCCAGTACTTTTAAAAAACTGTCCTTGAGTTAATAATATTGACTTACTATTGTCTGACAGGGTTAATTTAACCTGCATAGATAAACCTCTTCTTAACTCATCTGGAGATTTTCCTTCAAAAACCAACTCTACTTGAAACTGTCCTGCAGTAACTTCAGGAATTACCTTTCTAACTGTTAAAGCATAAGTTTTTCCATTAAATTCACATTGTGCAGTTTGCCCTTCTTTAACACGGTTGATGTAATATTCATCTACACCTGCCTGTAATTTATAACCTTGTAAAACATCAATTTTACCTAACATTTCATTGGCTCCGTAAGATTTTCCAATAACTGGATCATAAGATGATAATCGACCAGAAACTGGCGCTTTAATGGTCATATTCTCAATATTTTGGCGAATAGTTTGTAAACTCTCGTTCATTCTAGTAATTGAAACTTCGATCTGTTGCAACTGCATGATACGACTTTGATTTTCTTGCTTAACTGCTTGTTTTAATAAAGCTTTTCTACCTTGATAATATTCATAGTTTTGAGCTGAAGTATTAAATTCATCTCTTGTAATTACATTTTTTGAAAACAACGTACTATCAATTTTATATTTCCGAGTTGATGTCCTTAAAGTATTCTCAATATCCATCATGTCTTGACTCATAATCCTTTGATTGGTTTCTAAATCTAACCTCAACTTGCGCAGCTGATTAATCTGTTCTGTAATACTAGTTTCGCTAGAAGTATAATTGGATAGTGCATTTGGATTTGCTATTCTTAATAACGGTGCTCCAGCAACAACAGTAGCTCCATTCTCTGTAAATATCTGCGCAACAGTTCCACCTTCAGATGAACTTACAATTACCGATGTAAGCGGAACTACACTGGCATTTAATAAAACTACATCTTCAAAATCACCATATTGTACTTTACTAATTGTAATTTTATCAGCTGCTGCTTTATAAACCTTATTTAGTGATAAAGTATAACCATATGCAACTAAAACCATAAATGCAATCGCTCCAATTATAATTAAAACTGTTTTTTTATTAAATCTTTTTTTCTCTACTATTTTGTCCATCTGGTACTATTGTGTTTGGTGTTGTTATACCTTGTACCAAGTTTATGCCAATCATCAATTAAATTTTAAAGCGCTAATAATCAGTTTATTAATTGATTAACTAAAAAAAAAATGTTCATAATCGAACAGTACCTGTACAGTGTCGAACAGTTGTGGTTAGTTTTGTACCTCACCCCAATAATAATATTGTCATTCCGAGGCACGAGGAATCTCTTTCTTGAAAACTCTAAAAAGAGATTCTTCGCTATGCTCAGAATGACAAATCTGATATAGGTAAATTATGATAGACGCAAATATTTTAGTAATAGACGATGATGATGACATCCTATTAAGTGCTCGTTTATTTTTAAAACAGCATTTTAGTCAGGTATTGACCTGCAAATCACCAAGGGAGATTAACGTTTTGTTGAGTAAGAATGAAGTTGATATCATTTTATTAGATATGAATTACCAAAAAGGTGCGAGCGATGGCAGAGAGGGCTTATATTGGTTAGAACATATTTTATCTATTGATAAAGATTTTGTAGTTATTTTAATGACAGCCTTTGGCAATGTAGAGTTAGCTGTTCAAGCTATTAAAAATGGTGCTACAGATTTTATTCTTAAACCTTGGGAAAACGAAAAGCTTTATGCTACGCTTTCCGCCGCTGCGAAATTAAGACAATCGACCAAGAAAGTTAAAAAATTAGAGAAAATACACACTTCTATGCAAAATGATATGGCTCGTAAGTTTGAGCATATCATAGGGACAGATGAAAGCGTACATAATCTTCAAAACACATTAATTAAAGTTGCGCCAACAGATGCCAATGTTTTAATATTAGGTGAAAATGGAACTGGAAAGCAAGTTTTTGCCTACGAATTACATAAAAATTCATTAAGAAGAAAACATATTTTTATGCATGTAGATTTAGGTTCTCTAAATGAAAATTTATTTGAAAGTGAACTTTTTGGTTATGCAAAAGGGGCTTTTACCGATGCTCGTGAAGACAAACCGGGACGTTTTGAAATGGCCGATGGAGGAACGATTTTCTTAGATGAAATTGGTAATCTTTCTCTTCCGTTACAAGCTAAATTATTAAGTGTTTTACAAAACAGAACGGTTACACGTTTAGGCGAAAATAAAGAAAGAAAAATTAACGTTCGCTTAATTACTGCCACCAATATGCCGTTAAATGAAATGGTTGCTAACAATACTTTTCGCCAAGATTTATTATTTAGAATAAACACAGTAGAGCTTATTCTTCCGCCTTTGCGCCAACGTGGAAACGATATTATTTTATTAGCTAACCACTTTATGCAAACATTCTGCACTAAATACCATAAAACAATAAAAAATATCAACAGCAAAGCTGAACAAACATTGTTAAATTATAGTTGGCCTGGTAACGTGCGTGAATTGCAACATGTTTTAGAAAGAGCTGTAATTATGACCGACGGAATGGAAATTACAGAAAATGACTTACAATTGTCTCCTCAAAAATTTGGCAATCAAACTATTTTACAAAACGACATGCCTTTAGATGAAATGGAGAAAATGATGGTTAATAGAGCTATAGAAAAACACAAAGGAAATATATCTAGAGCAGCGGCAGAGTTAGGCTTAACTAGAGCAGCACTTTACAGAAGAATAGAGAAATTTGGGCTTTAAAAGCTTCACCCTAGCCCTCCCCAAAGTGAAAGAAGCACCTAACGTTTTAAAAATAAACATCTTGCACATTTCACTTTAGTCTTTTAACTTTAGACTTTTAACTTCAATAATGTTTTACCAAAGATTTACTTTTCGTCTAGTTACTCGACTGTTAATCATTAACATTCTTGCTCTGCTATTGATTTATTTAATCAGAAAAACGGAACTCTGGTTTACAATAACAGGGATAAGTTTAGTATTATTAGGAACTATTATTTCACTTTATTATTACATTAATCAAATTAGAGGAGATATTAAACGCTTTATTTTAGCTGTTAAAACCAGAGATCACACTTTAAATTTTAAAAATAAAGCAACGAAAGGAAGCTTTCCCGAACTCTATGAATCTTTTAATGAAATCATTCAAATTCATAAAGACATTCAGCTAGAACAAGATTCCATTTTCCAATTGATTAAAACTATTTTGGAGCAAGTTCCTGTTGGCGTAATTGTTGTAAAAAAGAATATAGATGAGCTTAAAAAATCAGAAATATCATTCTTTAACTTAGCTGCAAGTAATTTACTAAATGTACCTGCCTATAGTTACTGGCATCGATTTGAAGAACATGTACCTGTTTTTGCAAAAGAAGTAGCACAAATTAATAGTGGTGGAAAAAGATTTATAGAACTTAAAATTCAAGAAAAATTTATCCAACTTTCAATAGAAGTTATTCCACTTAATCTTTATGGTGCAGATTACAATATCATCTCTTTCCAAAATATAAAAGATGAAATAGAGCAAAAAGAAACAGAGGCTTGGAATAGATTAATCGGCGTAATTTCCCATGAAATTTTAAATTCAATTACACCAATAAGTTCACTTTCTGATACAGTGAATCAAATGATAAGTAACAAAGAAAGTTTAAATGCAGAGGACCTTGAAGATTTGAAACCTGCTTTAAATACTATAAAGCGCAGGTCTGAGGGTCTATTAGATTTTGTTAAGGATTATCGTTTAATTGCAGAATTACCAACTCCAAGCACGAGTGAACATAGTATTGGAGAGATTTTACAACATGTAAAGGTATTAATGCAATCTATGGTAAATTCAAAAAACATTAAATTACAAGTATTACAAACAAGTTCGAAAATATCATTAAGAGTAGATTTTAAACTCATTGAACAAGCTTTAATAAACCTAATCACCAATAGTATCTATGCATTGGATGAAATAGCTAACCCTGTGATAGAAGTTACGTATAGACTTGCCAATAACAAAGTTTACTTTGATGTAATTGATAATGGAAAAGGAATAGCCGCTGAAAATCTTGAAAAAATATTCGTCCCTTTCTATACTACCCGTACGAATGGATCTGGCATCGGACTAACTATAACTAGAAATATTATGAAAATGCATGGTGGTAATTTAGAAGTGGATTCTAAACCAAATATTAAAACTATCTTTTCTTTAGTATTTAATTATGCCTAATTTATTCAAACATATAAATAGCACGCTTAAATTATAAATGTAGCCCAGCTTTATAACTAAAAATTTGATCTTTCATCTTAAGATTTTAGCCATCTAATAAACTAATAAGTAATAAACCACATTCTTAATATCAATGCTGGAGTAATAGAAGTAAATTTAAAATCATTAGTGACTATTAAATGCACTTTATTACTATAATGCAAGTGTAATAACATTTCATTTTCTATAATTAAATAGATATAATCAAACAATATCGCTGTAAAATGCTTATTATAAAGGATATCGTTAAATACAAGCATGAAAACAATTATAATATCGAATCGACTTCCCATCAAAATAATAGAAGAAAACAATGAATACAAGTATATTCCTAGTGAAGGTGGATTAGCCACAGGACTTGGAGACGTTTATAAAAATGACAATTCAATATGGATTGGTTGGCCTGGATTAGAAATTCCTGAAAGCAGGCATGAAGAAGTAATTTTGAAATTAGCAGAATTTAATCTATATCCTATATTTTTAACACAAAACGAAATTAACCTTTTTTACGAAGGATTCTCCAATGAAATTTTATGGCCAGTTTTTCACTACCTAGTTACTTACGCAAAGTACGAGCAGTCTTATTGGGATAGTTATAAAAAAGTAAATGAAAAATTTGCAATCAATGCATTAAGATTCATTAATGAAGAGGATATCATTTGGGTACAAGATTATCAGTTATTGCTGTTACCAGGATTACTCAGATCAAAAAGGCCTAGTGCTACCATAGGATTTTTTCAACACATACCTTTTCCATCATATGAGATATTTAGGCTAATACCATGGCGTAAAGAAATACTAAATGGTTTAATTGGCGCTGATTTAATTGGGTTTCACACCTATGATGACGTTAGACATTTTATCAGTACAGCAACACGTTTACTTCCCATCAATGCAATAGCTAATATTCTTACCAGATCAGATCGGCAAATTGTTGTCGAAGCATTTCCAATGGGTATCGATTATGACAAATTTAATGATCTTGCAAACTCACCAATTATTAGCAATGAAGTAGCTGAATTTAATAAAAACAGAGGTGAATTTATTTCAGTTTTATCCATCGATAGATTAGATTATAGTAAAGGTATACTTGAAAGGTTACAAGCTTTTTCTTTACTGTTAGACCATAACCCAGAATATGTTGGCAAAATCTCACTGTACATGATTGTTGTTCCTTCTAGAGATACAGTGCCGCAGTACAGAGATTTAAAGGAACATATCGATAGAGAAGTTGGTAACATCAACTCTAAATACAGAACGGTTGATTGGAATCCAATTCATTATTTTTATAGGTCTTTCCCTGTAGAAGTTATTGTTAAATTTTATGCAACTGCAGATATATGCTTGGTAACACCAATGCGTGATGGTATGAATTTAGTAAGTAAAGAATATATCGCTAGTAGAACCAATGGTACTGGAGTGTTAATTTTAAGTGAAATGGCAGGTTCTTCAAAAGAGTTAACTGAAGCAATTATTGTGAATCCTAACCACCTAGGTGAAATAATGCAAGCGATTTTAGACGCAATCCAAATGCCAATTGAAGATCAAAAAATTAGGATACAAGCCATGCGTGCTACAGTTAAAAAATTTAACGTTAAGCATTGGGTAAACAATTTTATACAAAAATTAAAGGAAGTGAAAAATTATCAAAATTCCTTACTTACAAAACATGCTGTTAACAATATGAAAATTATGATACCTACAAAATATAAGAATGCGAGTGATAGAGTTTTGTTTTTGGATTATGACGGTACTTTAGTAGGGTTTTCTGGAAACATAAATGATGCAGCTCCAGATCAAGAATTATACGATTTACTAAATAAGCTAATCGCAGACCCTTTAAACAAAATTGTGATTGTGAGTGGTAGACAACATACTACACTAGAAAAATGGTTTGGTCATTTAAAGGTAGATTTAATTGCTGAACACGGTGCTTGGCAAAAAACAACCGATCATAAATGGAATTCCTTACCATTACTTACAGACCAATGGAAACAAGAAATAAGCACAATTTTAGAAACCTATACCAATAGAACGCCAGGCTCGTTTATTGAAGAAAAAAGTTACTCATTAGTTTGGCATTACCGTAAAGTAGAAGAAGGATTAGGTGATTTAAGAGCAAATGAAATAACGAGTCATTTGAAAATACTTGCTGCAGATAAAGGTCTACAATTAATGCCTGGAAATAAAATAATAGAATTTAAAAACGTTGAAGTAAATAAAGGTAAAGCTACATTAAATTGGCTATATGATAAAAATCCTGATTTCATCATAGCATTGGGTGATGATATTACAGATGAAGACATTTTTAAAGTATTACCAGCTAATGCAATTACTATAAAAGTTGGCAGTGCGCCTAGTGAAGCAAAATATTACTTAACAGATCACCAAGAAGTTAGAAAGCTATTGTGGTCATTGGTAAATCAATAAAATATTTGGATTAAATAACAGTTAAATTATTAATCAATTGATATTATCTTAATTTCTTACAAGAAAATAGGTTTATCTAATTTCATAGCAATTTTATAAGCCGCATTCATTAAGCCAACATGACTATATGCTTGTGGAAAATTACCCCATTGACTACCCGTTTTAGCATCAACATCTTCACTAAACAACAAAAGGTGATTACAATATTTAACAAGATTTTCAAACTCTTTAATTGCATCCTCAATTCTGCCAACACATGCCAATGCCTCCACATACCAAAATGCACAAATTAAGAATGTTGTTTTAGGTTTTCCAAAATCGTCTGTATGAATATACCGATAGAACAATCCTTCTTCAGTTTTTAACTCATTTTCTAAGGCAATTAAATGATCTTTTGCTCTGTCAGAGTTTGGATCTAAATAATTCATAATGATAAGTTGCAAAGTGCTCGCATCTAAATATTTACTACCAACTGCATTGGTATAAACTTTTCTTTGTGGGTCATAGCAAGCTTCAATATGAGCAGCTGCTTTCTCTATTAAAACTTTTGCTCTGTTTTCGAAATCCTCATTATTAATTTTCTTAGCCATTTTTAAAGCGGCATTTGCACCAGCCCATTGAAATAAATTACTGTAACAATGCACATTAGCTATATTTCTAAATTCCCAAATACCAGCATCCTTTTCATCAATTGTACTCTCCATTTTAGACAATACATTTTCTATCCATTTTATAGAATCGCTACGCTCCGAAAAAACAAATCGATGGTCTGTATATAATGGAAGCATAGATATCAGTACCTGTCCATAAATATCATTTTGCACGTGTTCATAAGCTTGATTACCAATTCTTATCGGTTGTTCGCCTTTATATCCTTCTAAATGATCTAAATAAGTTTCTGTAATTTTTCGCTCCCCAGTTATTCCATACAATGGTTGATATCTTTTATCATCTGGATAAGAGATATCCGATAAATAATTGAAATATTTTTCCATTTCTTCGAAATGGCCTATGTGATTTAGAGAAGTAAGCACATAATATGAATCCCTTAGCCAACAATATCTATAATCCCAATTTCTAGTACTTCCAGGAAATTCAGGCAAACTTGTTGTGCTTGCTGCAATGATAGCACCAGTATCTTCATAATGATGAATTTTAAGTACTAAAGCAGATCTAATGACTAATGGTTGGTAGAAATTTGCAATCGAAGAATGTTTAATCCACAAACGCCAATAAGTAATCGTTTCTCTTAAAAAATTTTCTGCTGTACTGACAATGGGTGCATCCAAATTGTACCCATATGTTAAAATTAAATACTTTGTCTCATTCAGTACAAATGCTTGTTCGTCTAAAATGTAATTTAAAGAAACATTTGTGCTTAATTGCATGTGTTCCTCACTGCCTTGGTAATAAATATGATTACTACCTCTGTTGGCCATCATCTTATTTTTACCATATTCATAAACAGGTTTGCATTTAATAGTTATTCTAGGATTACCTTCTAAAGGTTCAATTTTACGAATTAACATTAATGGTTTGTAGTACCGCTCATGTAAATGAAAACGCGGCGCAAAGTCTGTTATTTTATATTTACCATCCTGGGCGGTAACCTCTGTTCTTAGCACATTTGTATTTTCAGTATAATATTGATGGCTAGTAAACTCTCCCTTTGGTTTGATAGAAAATTCTCCACCATTATTTTCGTCCAATAAACTTCCAAAAACAAAAGAACTATCAAATCTTGGAAAACATAACCAAGAAATATCAGTGTTTTTATTTACATGTGCAATGAAAGCACAGTTCCCTACAATTCCCGTTTGATATAAATGTTTTGTTTCAGTCATAAGCGATTATCTTTATTAATTAACAAGATAATTCATAAAATGTTATTAATTAAGTAGAATTTAATAAAAATAAAAAACCTATCTATTTTTAAATAGATAGGCCAATTTCAAAATAATAAAATTTATATCACTGTTCCGCTTTGTAAAACTGCGCCCTTTTTAACTACTACAATTCCATCTTTAACTGTATATAATGGATAATCACCATCTGCCAAATCCGGCCCACCATTAATTTTTACATCATTACCAATTCTACAATTTTTATCAATAATTGCATTATTTATGAAGCACCTATCTCCTATTCCAATTAAAGGATTTCCAGCTGAAGTTTCAGATTCTATCTCTGCTAAAGTCTGATACCTGTCACTGCCCATCAAATAAGAATTTGTAATTACGGTATCTTTGCCTACCCTAGATCTTATTCCTAAAACTGCGTGTTCTACTCTACTTGCTTGTATAATACATCCTTCAGCAATAATAGTTCTACTTAATGTTGAACCAGATATTTTAGATGGCGGTAGCATTCTAGCTCTTGTAAAAATTGCATGAGCACTATCAAACATATTAAATTGAGGGATTTCATCAGTTAAACTTAGGTTTGCTTCAAAAAATGAAGAAATATTTCCTATGTCTGTCCAATATCCTTCATATTGATAACTTAAAACTCTATTTGATGCGATGGCACGTGGAAGAATTTCTTTACCAAAATCTTTTTCTTCAGGATTCTCATTTAAAATATTGATTAAAAAATCTCTATTGAATACATAAATACCCATAGATGCCAAGTAATTTCTTCCCTCCGCCTGCATTTCAGGACCAGTATCTGAAACCCAATCTTCTAGCCCTGTTTTAGGTTTTTCTATAAATGAAGTAATCATATTTTCCGAGTTGGCCTTTAAAATACCAAAATCAGTTGCATCTTTACCATTAACTGGTATTGTTGCAATGGATATTTCAGCATTTTTTGAAATGTGTTCATTGATCATTTCTTTAAAATCCATTTGATATAACTGATCTCCAGATAATATTAATATATAATCAAATTCATGATTTACGATGTGATGCATACATTGCCTTACTGCATCTGCAGTACCCTGAAACCATCTTTCATTTTGAATGGTTTGTTCTGCCGCAAGAATATCTACAAAAGCAGCAGAGAAATGACTAAAATGATACGTATTTTTAATGTGTTTATTTAGTGAAGCCGAATTGAATTGTGTCAACACAAACATTCTATGAATACCTGAATTTAAACAATTTGAAATTGGAATATCAACTAAACGATATTTTCCAGCGATCGGAACAGCTGGTTTAGAACGGGTTTGAGTTAAAGGAGACAATCTTGATCCTTGGCCCCCACCAAGAATTACGCCCAATACTTTTTCGGTCATATATTTCTAGTTTTACATTTGGTACAATTCGATATACTTTTGGGCTGCTTTATCCCAAGAGTGGTCTAATTTCATTATAAACTTACGAAGCTCTTTTACTTTAACCTGGTCTAAATATAGCTCATAAGCCCTTCCTATTGCATGGGTAACATCCCATATACTGGTTTGATCATGACAAATTCCAAATCCACCATCACCTATATCTATTACAGTGTCTTTTAATCCGCCTATGCGCCTAACAATTGGAATAGTTCCATAGCGCAGTGCATACATTTGATTTAAGCCACAGGGTTCTACTCTCGATGGCATTAATAAAAAGTCTGAGCCTGCATAAACCTGATGAGATAAGGCTTCATTATAGCCAATGTAAGCATTATAACTACCAGGATAATGATGGGTTAATTCGTTTAACCTATCTTCAACAATTGGATCTCCAGAACCTAAGACCAAAATATTAATCTCTCCATCACTTTGTTGTAGTGCATTTTGAAATATATCTGGCAATAGATCTGCACCTTTTTCACCAACTAAACGTCCAATAAAGGAATATAAAGGTTTATCTTTTGCTAGATTAAAAACATCGCAAAGCACTGCTTTGTTTGCCTTTTTTCCACTTTCTACAGTTTTGTTGTTAAAATGCTTACTCACCATCGAATCCGAAAATGGATTCCACACTTCATTGTCGATGCCATTTAAAATTCCAAATGACTTACCTCTTTCTTGGGCTAGCAAATTTTCCAATCCATTAGCCTCATAACTTATCTCTTGTAAATAACTAGGTGAGACTGTGGTTATCCGCCAAACACATTTAATGGCAGAAGCTAATGGGTTTATCGAATTATTCCAATCTAACTTGCTGGAATTTCGAAGATCGAAATCTGGCAAATAATTTAATTTATCCCATCCAAATTGACCTTGATATTGGGCATTATGTATCGTTAAAACTGTTGGAATATGGCTGATGTGCTTATAGGCATGACAATTACTTAGCATAAAGGGTATCAATCCTGTATGATGATCGTGGCAATGGAACACATCTGGCCGATGCTCCCATTGCGCAATCCAATCTAAAGCTGCAATTTGATAAGCTAGGAAACGTTCAGTATCATCAGCATAACCGTAAACCTTTTCTCGATCTAATAAACCTGCAATATGCACAAGAAACAAATCGAATTCTAACTTATTTGTTTTTTCTCTTAATATACGAACAGGAAGACTATTATAACCTAATCTTACCCATCCATCATATACTACTTCAAAATCATTTTCTAGCAAAAATTTAGTGTGATATGCTGGCATTACAACTTTAGCAACATGCCCAAGCTTATTCTGATATTTAGGTAAAGCACCTACAACATCTCCCAAGCCACCAACTTTTGCAACCGGATAACATTCTGCACTAAAGTGAATAATTTCCATATTTAGATTTTGAAAAAATATCAGTCAAAATAGGCAATAGATTGAGGATTGCAAATAATTAATGGAAAAATAATTTCTGTCTCCAACAACCAATAGCTCAAATAAGCCCGTTCTTTGAGATGAACATTTCGCGATTGAGAAATCTCTTAGCTAGAGAACAAGTCAAAATAGTAATCTATCGAGATATCTCGTCGCTATGCGCTGTCGATATGACGATAATTGACAAAGACAACATTTCCATTAATTAAATCGCTCTGCGCTATACATCGAAATATCTGTAGCTAATTTTTCACCTTGTGCCAATTGCGCCACCAATTTGCCTGTTGCAGGTGCAAGGCTTAAACCCATCATTCCGTGACCACCTGCTACGATTAAGTTCTTTAACTTTTTACTAAAACCAATATAGGGCAAGCCATCAGGCGAACATGGCCTAAAACCATACCAAATTTTGTCAACCTGAGGCATTTGAACTTGGTAATCTGGGTAATAGTTTGGAATTGAATTTACAATGCCTTCTACCCTATTCATATTCACTTTATCGTTCATTGGCGCAATTTCCATGGTTCCGCCAAAGCGAATTTTGCCGTTCATAGGTGTGAGCGCCACTCTTGCTTCTAGTAATAATGACGGATGTTGAACTTTATGCAAAGCATCTACCATAAAAGAATATCCTTTTCCCGGCATAACCGGAATATTCATTTCTGCTTTTTTAGCTATTTCAGGTAGCCACGATCCACCAGTCATTACAACTAAATCAGCATGGTAAGTTTTTTCAGGAGTAACTATTCCTTCTATTTTTCCGTTAGGGGTTTCAAAACCAGTTACTTTACAATTGGTTTCAATGGTAACTCCTTCTTTTTTAAGATAGTTAATTAATTGCTGCACCAAATTACTTGGTGACAAATGTGCATCGCATCTATAATGAACAGAACCTAGAATAGCTAATTTAGTATCTGGCTCTAAATCCTGAGTTTGCAAAGCTGTTAATGGCTCAACATCTAATCCTAATTTTTGCGCTTTTAATGCCAAATGTATTTCTTCCTCACCAACCGCCTTGGTTTTATAGAGCATTAAAATCCCTTTTTTCTCTAGTCCGAAATTTAAATCTGGTTCTTTGGCTAAATCATCATAGAGTTGCTTACTTAACAAATGCAAATTTCTTAGTGGCTCAGCAGATGCTGCCAAATGTTTTTCAGTAGCATATTTCCAGAATTTTAATCCCCAAGAAATTAAACTTGGGTTTAACGAAGGCTTAACATAAAAAGGACTTCTGCTATCAAACATCCATTTTATCCCTTTACTAATCATACCAGGAGCAGCCAATGGTACAAAATGACTAGGCACAATCATTCCTGCATTACCAGAAGAACAATTGTTAATTAAATCGCCCTGCTCTAATAAGGTAACCTTAAATCCACCTTTGTGTAAATAATAAGCAGAGCAAAGTCCGATGATGCCAGAACCGATGATGGTTACGCTTCCGTTATTTTGAGTTTCATTCATAGATTTGACTTATTGAAAATCGTTTTAGAAAAGAGATTCTTCGCAAGCTCAGAATGACAATTCTTTTTTGATATTAACTGGTTAGTGGGGTTTTGAACTTGTCACTTTCAACTTTCTTATATTACTTGAAACCCATGGGCATAAGGATCATCGTCATCTATAAAAATAGTATTGTAACCCGTTACAATGGCCCAGCCCTCTATTCCTGGTACAATTGCAGGTTTACCACCAATGGTAGTTTCTTCTTCAATTGTTCCTATAAACTGAGAACCTATGATACTTTCATGAATAAACCGGTCTCCTTTTTTTAATTTCCCTTTGGCATGCCATTGCGCCATACGGGCGGATGTTCCTGTACCACACGGTGAACGATCTATCGCTTTATCACCATAAAAAACAGCATTTCTAGCTGTTGCTTCAGCAGAGATTGTTGCTCCTGCCCATAAAAAATGACTTAATCCATTTATATTTGGATCTTCTGGATGAACAAAAGTATATTTCTCGTTCATCAATTTACGGCAAGTTCTACTCCAACTGATCAACTGATCAGCCGTATAATTTTCTAAACCTTTAAAATTCTCTTGCGGATCTACAATGGCATAAAAATTACCACCATAGGCTACATCAACAGTTATTTCTCCTAAATCTGGGCATTGAACTGTTAAACCTTCAGCTGCTAAAAATGATTTGATATTAATCAGCTTTACAGACTTTACTTTTTTCCCTTCTTGTACATATTCTACCAAAACTAAACCAGCAGGAGTTTCTAACCTCAATTTACCTGGCACTTTTGGTATCACTAAACCTTCTTCAATTGCAATAGTAACCGTTCCAATTGTGCCATGACCACACATAGGTAAACAGCCACTTGTTTCGATATAGAGAACACCAATATCATTATTAGGATCTACTGGCGGATATAAAATACTACCGCTCATCATATCATGACCGCGAGGTTCGAACATTAATCCTTTACGTATCCAATCAAATTCATTTAAGAAATGAAGTCGACGTTCCATCATGCTGTTTCCATTTAACAATGGCCCACCGCCAGCAACCACCCTAACCGGATTGCCACATGTATGCGCATCAATGCAACTAAAGGTTTTTTTCATCAGATTTTATCTTTAGTTAACACATTATTAATGGTGCGCCACATATTCAACGGATTTGCATTTTTTAATTCAGCAGGTAAAAATTCATCATCCCAATTTTGGTAACACAATGGTCTGGCAAAACGTTTAATTCCATCTGCACCAACCGAAGTAAATCGACTATCTATACTTGCCGGAAATGGTCCACCATGATGCATAGATAAAGCTACTTCAACACCTGTTGGAACATTATTAAAGATTAAACGACCGCATATTTCCTGCACTTCACTTAATAATTCTTGGTTAACCTTGATATCATTAGGTGTTGCCATTAAAGTACTGGTCAATTGCCCTTCCATTGCTTTAGCAACTGCTACCAATTGATTTTCATCCACACATTGAATGATTAATGAATATGGACCAAAAACCTCTTGATGTAAAACTGGGTTAGCTAAAAATGTATCTGCTGTTACCGTTGCAACTGTAATCTGACCTTGAATGTCATTAGCTTTGGTAGTAGATTCCCCTACAAGTTTTACGCCTTTTTGAGCTAAAGCTTCAGCTAATTTTTGGGTATAATTCGTGGCTATACCTTCGTGCAGCATTGCAGCTGGAATCAAAGCTTCAATTTCAGTTTTCAATAAGCTTAAGAATTGCTGTAATGGTTCTCCATCAATCGCAACCATCAATCCAGGGTTGGTACAAAACTGACCAACTCCTAAGGTGACAGATACAGCCATTTGTTTAGCTAAACTTTCGGTTTTAGTCGCCAATTTTTCAGGTAATAAAAACACAGGATTCACACTTCCCATCTCTGCAAATACTGGAATAGGATTTTTACGTTGATTAGCCCAATCGAACAAAGCCTTACCACCACTAAATGAACCTGTAAAAGCAACTGATTTTACCGCTTCATGTTTAGTTAAATATTCTCCTGTTTTAAAACTAGAGCCATAAACATGTGCAAAAATTCCTTTAGGCATCTTACATTTCTCCGCAGCCTTATCTATTGCACTGGCAACCATTGTAGATGTTTTTGCATGTGCAGGATGTGCTTTTATAATCACTGGGCAACCCGCAGCAAAAGCGCAAGCCGTATCTCCGCCAGCAGTAGAATAAGCAAAAGGAAAATTACTTGCTCCAAAAACTACAACCGGACCAACGGGTATTAACATTTTACGTGTATCTGGTTTTGGAGGCGTTCTTTCGGCGTTTGCAGTATCGATACTTACACCTAACCAATCACCGTTTTCACAAGCATCAGCGTATGCATTTAATTGAAACATCGTTCTGCCTCTTTCGCCAGTTAAACGAGCTAAAGGTAAATTAGTTTCTGCTTGAGCTGTTGTTAATAAATCTTCTCCTAAAGCTTCTATTTC
>JBBSRF010000013.1:0-19161 GCA_038243335.1 Sphingobacteriales bacterium | reverse complement strand
TTTCCATATTTATTTATCATTTCAATAAAATTATTCTTTTAAAAACAAAATGAATAAGCCGAACGCAAGCCCACAGAAGTAAACATTTTTGTTTTGGATTTGACTGTATAAGCCGAACAAACATCATAACGTAGAACAACATCGACACTTGATTTTGGTGATATTAGATTTGATGTGCCAAAACCCCCTAAAAAACAAAGATGAGCTTGCATGACTATCCAGGCTTAGAGAAATGCTTTCCTCTACAGTACTATAAAATTTACCAAAACTATAATTAACGCCAGCTTTAATAACATAACTCAAATCATTTATTCTGCTATCAGGGAAATGTGATGCAATAATAATAAAGAATGAGAGTATTAATTTTTTCATGTATTAGAAAATGTGTAAAGTTCCTCTTTATTTTATTCTAGAAACAATTAGTTCATTAATTCTAAATCAAATAAAAAGCGATGATTTAAACAAACCGCTAAAAGATCAATATTCACTACAACATATATTTTTTTCATAAAAAAAACCTACAGAAAAGTTCTGTAGGTTCTGTATCTATAAAATTATTGCTCATAAACCAAATGCATAAGCAGCACGTAAGCCTACAAATGATGAAGAACCATTATTAGACCATGTTTCATAACGTAAACCGAAATCTAAACTAGATTTATCAGCAACTGAAAAGGAAGCACCTAATCCTGGAGCGAATGCAAAAGCAGTATTACCACCTTTTTCTGCAGAAATAGCAGCACCAGCCTCGCCAGCGGCATAAAAGTTACCGCCAAAATAATATTTAAGTCCTGCTTTTAGGGGAATTATACCATAACTAGTCTTCAAATTAGCTAATTTTAATGCATCTTTTGTGTCTCCCGTAAACATTTGAGAAATATAACCTCCCGAAAGCGTTAAGTTTAATGATTTAGCTACAGGTTGCTCAAATTGTAGTGAACCACCCGCATACATCAAATCCTTAGTTCCTTTTTCTGTAGGGAAACCATATTCACCACCAATACTTAATTTTCTAACTGCGCCTTCTGTTTGTGCACTTGCTGCTAATCCTAAACCTGCAACCAATGCTAATGATAGTACTAATTTTTTCATTGTGTTAATAATTTAAATGTTTTTTAATTCATTCTTTAACAACAACAACTCTGCCAAAAATTACAAAAAAAATAATCAATCAATAAAGAATCTAATTAAATTGTATAAAAGAATTCTATTTACTTTTCTATTATATTTAGGCTGTTAATCTACAAACCGAACAAATAGCCAACCCTAAATGTAATAAAATTAAATTTAGACCTTGTCCAACTTTCATATCTTAAACCAACATCAAACTTATCATTTCCACCCCTTTTATGAATATAAGTGCCTAAACCTGGAGACCAAGCAAATGAAGTACTTGTTTTACCATTAATAGGTAAGGAAGCACCAGCTTGACCTTCAAAATAAAAATCTATAGAAGTATAATACTTTAATCCAACTTTTACCGGAACATATGAGATTGTCGGAGTTTTTGTACCAAAAAATTTTTTTCCTAAAAAGCTTACTAAGCTACCTTGGGCTGTAAATGCAAATTTTTCTGAAATATAAATTTCACCTTTTAAAAAGCCACCAAATCCAACCGAACTCAAATTGGATGAATTACCAGATGGCAAACTAACTTCTGGGCCAATACCGATAGTAGCTTGTTGCGCTTTTACTTTTATTAATAATGTAAAGATGATAAATGTTAATATTAAAAATTTCAATTTCATGAATTTGTTATTTAAATATTATGGATAGTATAACTTGTTAAAACAGTACTTAATTTGAACGTAAATAAGCAAACTTAAGTTTTTTGTTTTTCCTATAATTATCAAATTGTTGACCAGCTAAAACTAACTGATCGGTAGAAATAATATCAGCTCCATTTGTTAATAGTTTCTCATAAACATTTTGAGCTTGATTTGCCACCGCACTACGATCTAAGTTACCCATTGTACCTAGAATACATGTAATGCCTTTACTATGTAAATAATCATAAACATTTTGATTTGGAGCAGCAGTACCAACAAAGGCTACAATTCTATTATTAGGTACACCTAATTGATTTAAACGTTCTATATCAACTATATTTCTCGCAGAAGCTGAAATCATTAAATTTGGTGCAAGATGATGAACTTCAGCAGCTTGATTTGCATTATAAGTGATGATAATGGCATTTGTTTCTGATTTAGTTTTACGAACAGCATCCACTATTTTAGCATAAGGAACACCTTTTTTAATATCAATTGTAAAAAGCACTTTATTTTTTCCCCAAGTCAAAACCTCCTCTAAAGTTGGTATTTTAAAGTTTGTTTCTTTTCCATCATTGTCTTTCAAATTGAATTTTTGTAGCTCTGCATAAGTATAACTTCCTATCAATCCAGTCCCTGTACTCGTTCTATCTAACTTATCATCATGCATAATTACTAAAGCAGAATCTTTACTCAATGCAACATCAAACTCTATAATTACCGGTTGATGCGTGGTTGCATTCTCGAATGTTTCAATTGCATTTTCTGGAAAACCAGGCATTGGCCCACCTCTATGCGCACTTATTAATGGAAAATTTGCTGTTTTACGATTTAGAAAGTTATTAAGTTCTTTCCCTGTTTTAAAAGAAATGTAGTAATGTTTTGTAGGGGCAATGCAAGCAATTGTAGCTAATGCAACTGCAAGAATTAATAAGCTTATTTTCTTCACTTTTATTGATTTTTGAAGACAAAGCTAAATTATTTTATAGATTTTTACATCACGACAGCATTTTCCTTTTACTATTTTTTTAGAAAATCCCAGACAGAATTTTTATCATGAGGGCGTTTATCTTCAATAAGTCCTACCACAATTTTATCTAATAGCACCTCATTTTCACTCACTAATCTATCTGCTAAAGAAACCAATTTTTGAATATTTGAGGGAGAAGAAGCATCCATGGCAGAATTGACCGAAGATAAATTATTAGGTTCAATTCGGATATAATTATCGCTTGCTTTTACCGATCGGAACAACTGTTCTAGAAAATAATTAGTACTTTCTGCCGAACTACTGCTCATGATATCAACCAATGCTGGACCTATAGAAATTGCTTTCTTTTTTTTAAAATCTTCATAATTGTATGATATTTTAGACAAACCTGTTCCTAGAGATAATATCCAAATATCGTCTATACGATATGTCTTGTATGTTTTAATCAACTCAAGCAATGCAGATAAAGCTGGGTTGTGTGCAAATACACCTCCATCAACCAAAGGATAACGTGTATGTGCTAAAGAAAAAATTTCGGCTACAGCAAAGTAAGTTGGTGCAGCAGAAGTTGCTCTACAAACATCTCTGATTAAAAAATCTCGCGAATCGCCGTGAGATATTGCCTTTTGCTGACGAAATAAATGATTTTTACGCAACTCAATATCATAAGCTGTGATGATACATGGCCTTAACAACTCACTTAACTTCTTGTCTCCAAAATAACCATATAATACTTTTTCTAAAACAGAAGCATCATAAAGTTCGCTAACCAATCCAAATTTACCCAGAAAGCGTCGCCATGGTTTTGCGTTAAAAATTTCCACACCATGCTTTAGGTAAACGTCTAAAGCTTGTCTGGCACTGTATTTTTGCTTTTTGGGATTCTCATCGCTAGGGCATAATAAAATTGATAATAATATTCCACCAGTGCTAGTTCCTGCAAAAAAATCGAAATAATCAGTTAGATATGCATTTGGATTATTAGTTGCTCGTTGAATTTTCTCCTCTAAAGCTACTAAAATCATCCCTGGTATAATGCCACGAATACCGCCGCCATCTATTGAAAGTATTCTCTTCATTGGGTATTATCCATTTGTATTAACCGAAAGTAGTAAAAAATCTATAAATGAAAGATAGTAGCTTACAGTGTATTTGCATCCAAACCGAAATACATCAGATAATTGTCTAAAATTTACTATTTCTAATTTTTTACTAGTTCATTAAAAGTAATTTGTTAAACTAAATTTTGATCTTTATTGATTACCAGCCAATTGAATAGAATTTTTACAATAGCTGGAATATCATCATAAAAAGTTAATAATAATCCTAAACTCAAATCAAGCAGTACATCATCAAATATTGTAGTGAATATAAATTTTTTATGGGATAGTTTAACGGTGCTCTTTTGACTTTAGTCTTTCAGCTTTAAATATTATCTTTGCGCTACTATGGCTAAATCTAATGATGAACAATTAAAAAATGTAGTATCACATGCTAAGGAATATGGTTTTGTGTTTCAAAGCAGCGAAATATACGACGGTTTAAGTGCCGTTTATGATTACGGACAATTAGGTTCGGAATTAAAAAACAACATTAAAACATACTGGTGGAAATCTATGGTGCAAATGCATGAAAATATAGTAGGAATAGATTCTGCTATTTTTATGCATCCTAAGGTATGGAAAGCAAGTGGTCACGTTGATGGTTTTAACGATCCAATGATTGACAATAAAGACTCGAAAAAGCGTTACCGTGCAGACCAACTTATTGAAAATAAGATTGAGGAATTATTAGGTCTATCATTTAAAGAAGCTTCTGCTGATTTAAAAAAGCTTAAAGGTATTGATATTGAAAATTTTTATTTTTCACTTGATGATGAAATAATATATCCCTATAAAGAGTTTACAAATCAATTTTCTCTTCCAAAAGCACTAGTACCGACTTATTATGGTAAGCCTTATTATTGTGAAGAAATTTCATATTATGATCTTTCATTAGAAAATAATAGCCCATCATTTAAAAAAGCTGAATCAATAGCGTTAAAATTTGAAAAAGCTTTGAATTCTGATGATTTAAAACTTCTTCGAGAAATAATAGTTGATGAAAATATTGTTTGCCCAATTTCTAAAACAGCAAACTGGACTGATGTTAGACAATTTAATTTAATGTTTAGCACGCAGTTTGGCGCAATGGCAGAAGGAAGTGATGAAGTTTACCTTAGACCAGAAACTGCACAAGGTATTTTTGTAAATTTTTTAAATGTGCAGAAAACAGGCCGTTTAAAAATTCCTTTCGGTATTGCGCAAATTGGTAAAGCTTTTAGAAATGAAGTAATTGCTCGTCAGTTTATCATGCGTATGCGTGAGTTTGAGCAAATGGAAATGCAATTTTTTGTTCGCCCAGGTGAGGATCAAAAATGGTTTGAATATTGGAAAGCAGCTCGCTTAAAATGGCATATTGCTTTAGGTACATCGCCAGATAAATATCGTTTCCACGATCACGTTAAATTAGCGCATTATGCCAATGCTGCAACAGATATCGAATTTGAATTCCCATTTGGATTTAAAGAAGTTGAAGGAATACACAGTAGAACTGACTTTGATTTAAAACAACACCAAGAATTTTCTGGCAAGAAAATGCAATATTTTGATAATGACTTAGATGCTGATGGCAAACCTTATGGCAATTACATTCCTTATGTTATTGAAACCTCAATCGGTTTAGATCGTATGTTCTTGTTAACGATGATGAATGCACTAGAAGAGGAAGATTTGAGTACTGATGAGAAACAAGATAGTAGAACTTTATTGCGTTTACATCCTGCTTTAGCGCCAATTAAAGTGGCTATTTTCCCATTAACTAAAAAAGATGGTTTACCAGAAAAAGCTCGTCAAATAATGGATCAATTAAAATTTGATTTCAACTGCGTTTATGAAGAAAAAGATGCGATTGGTAAACGTTACAGACGTATGGATGCAATTGGCACGCCTTTCTGCGTAACGGTAGATCACCAAACATTAGAAGATAATACCGTTACCATTCGCCACCGTGATACCATGGAGCAACAACGTATTGAAATTAAAGAATTACATACCATTATAGAAGGTAAAGTAAGCTGGAGAAATTTGTTGGTTTAGGCATATTTAAAAATACACCCCGGTCTGCGACCACCCCTCTTCAAGAGGGGAATTGTAAATATCTTTCCCCTCTTGAAGAGGGGTGCCCAACGGGCGGGGTGTTTACAACACCTTATTTAATTTAACACAAAACCCGCTAAAATTAACGGGTTTTGTGTTAAATTATTTTATCCAATTCTTCCTCACTCCTAGCTACAACAGCTATATCTCCATCTACAACAATAGGTCTTTGAATTAAAATAGGATTTTTATGCATGGCGATGATCCATTCTTCATCCGTCAGTTCTTTACCCTTAAATTTCTCTAAATAAATTTTTTCTGTTTTACGAACAATATCAATCGGTTTGGCATTTAGTTTAACCAATATTGTTTTTAATTCTGTTACACTTGGAACTTGTTCCAAATAATTAATGACTTCAAATTCATTTCCGCTTTGTGTTATTGCTTTTAAAGCTTCTCTACTTTTACTGCAACTTTTGTTGTGATAAATTTTAATTTTTTCCATACAAATAATGACAATTTATTCTAATAATTTCTGATTTACCTGTTTTTTTAAAAAAATTAAAAATCAACTAATGAAATTAGAATTTTTTTCATTATAATTTATAGGTGTATCAGTTTTACCTGTAAATTTACATATTATAAAAATTGTCTTTTATCTATTGGAAAATTTTATAGAATTTATTTGTCTACAATTCTAAATCAAGTAGTATCAATTTGCAAATTTCAATTTTCGCACTATTTAATAGCTAGAACTTAACTTCATTCCTTTGTATTAAAATCCTTAAATTGCTAGCTTTTCGAAAAAATGAACAAAAAAATTCAAAAATCGCAACTTATATATATAGCACTAGTTTATCGTTTTTTAGTTTTATTGGCTTTATATACTTTTTGTAGGTTAGGGTTTTATATTTTTAACCACTCATTATTTACACACCTCAACATTACCGATTTAGGTTATATATTCTTAGGCGGCCTAAAATTTGATATTGTAGCATTACTTTATATTAATTCTTTATACATTTTTCTACAAGCAATTCCATTTTCAATAAAGTATAAAAACAACTATCAAAAATTTTGCAAATGGCTTTTTATTTGTACAAATAGCATAGGCTTTTTGGCTAACTTTTCAGATTTCGCCTATTATAAGTATACCCTTAAAAGAACTACATCAAGCGTTTTTTCACAATTTAGCAACGAGCAAAATAAGTTCAAACTTTTAACAGATTTCTTAGTAGATTACTGGTATATACTATTTCTTTTTATAGGTTTCATTTACTTGTTTATTAAGCTTAACCAATTCATTAAAATTGAACAAGCACCAAAATTTACTTGGAAGATTTACCTAATGCAAACTTTAACTTTAGTACTAATTGCTGGTTTGGTTGTTATTGGAATGCGTGGTGGTTGGCGCCATAGCACTCGACCAATTACTTTAAGCAATGCCGGAGATTTTGTTAAATCTCCAGAAGATATGAGCTTGGTATTAAATACGCCATTTACCATCCTGAAAACTCTAAAAGCTGCCAATTTAAAGATAATAAATTATTATGATCAACAAACGTTAGATAGTTTATATAACCCAATTCACTTACCTGCAAACAATGGTGAGTTTAAAAATTTAAATGTTGTTTTTTTAATTATTGAAAGTTTAGGAAAAGAACATATTGGCGGTTTAAATAAAGACTTACTAAACGGAACTTATAAAGGATATACCCCATTTATAGATAGTTTAGTAGCAAATAGCTTTACTTCTAGCCATACTTATGCCAATGGGCGAAAATCTATTGATGCTTTACCCTCAATTATTTCAGGTATTCCATCTATAAGTGAGCCTTTTGTATTATCTAGCTATTCAGGCAATCGAACAACAAGTATTGCAAAATTATTAAGCGATAAGGGCTATGAAACTGCCTTTTTTCATGGTGCTCCTAATGGTTCTATGGGTTTTTCAGCTTATACTAACCTTGCGGGAATAAAAAAATACTACGGTAAAACTGAATATGACAATGATGCAGATTTTGATGGAATCTGGGGTATTTGGGACGAACCCTTTATGCAGTTTATGGCTAAAAAAATCAATACATTTAAGCAACCATTTTTCTCTGCGTTCTTCTCAGTTAGCTCGCATCATCCATTTAAAGTGCCAAATCAGTATATTGGTAAATTTCCAAAAGGAAATTTACCCGTACAAGAACCAATAGGCTACACCGACATGGCGATTAAGAAATTCTTTGTTACTGCAGCCAAAATGCCTTGGTATAAAAACACCCTATTTGTTCTAGTTGCAGATCATGCCACTGTTTCTTATTTGCCCCAATACCAAACTACTCCAGGTTATTTTTCTATTCCTATATTATTTTATTATCCAGGGGGAGATTTGAAAGGTAAAACCGATAAACTGATACAGCAAATTGATATAATGCCAACTGTATTGACTTATATGAATTACGATAAACCGTATTTTGCATTTGGATTTGATGCATTTAGCAAAAAAAATAACAACTTTGTAGTGAATAATAATGATGG
This sequence comes from Sphingobacteriales bacterium, assembly GCA_038243335.1. Lineage (GTDB taxonomy): Bacteria > Bacteroidota > Bacteroidia > Sphingobacteriales > Sphingobacteriaceae > Pedobacter. The sequence continues at coordinate 10,735 of JBBSRF010000013.1, read as the reverse complement.
TAACTTTAATTTTTACCAAGGTGATTATTTATTGCAAAGCAACGGCTTAAGATCTACCGCTTTATTTAATTTAAAAGTTGATAGACTAACGAAAATCAATATTATTGGCAAAAACTCTTTGGTACAAAATGCTTTAGAAAAATCGTTAAAAGCTTTTATACAACAATATAACAATAGAATGATTAAAAACCAGTTAACAGTTGACAATTAAACACTTGCAGTTAACAAATAATAAAAATTAAATGCGAAAAGTAATATTAGCGATTATAGATTTCTTTTACCCATCGTTTAAAAAGTATATTTCTTTACATAACTTTAGATACTTAGCCACAGGTGGAGGTACATTATTGTTAGGTATTTCTACCTACTATTTTTCCTATTATTTTATATTTAAAACCCAAGAAGTTAATTTATGGTTAATTGTTGTTGAAAGAGAAACCGCTTGTCTATTTACTGATTTTGTGGTGGTAATACCAACTAGTTTTATACTTAACAAATATTTAATATTCACTCAAAGTGAAATTAAAGGAAGAGTTCAGCTCTTTAGATTTTTAAATTTACAATTAATTAATATTTTAGCTAATTATGTACTACTAAAGTTTCTATTAGAAATATTAAAAGATTATCCAACTTTATCATTACTCTCCAGAGCAATAGTATCTGTTTTAATGGCAGCATTTAGCTATTTATATCAGCATTATTTTACATTTAGTGTTAAGAAATTTGGAAAAAAAAACAAGAGCACATAATTCAATTGTGCTATAAATTTCAATCATGAGAAATACTATTTTAAAATTTGTAGATTTCTTTTATAAACCTTTTAAAAAATTTATTCCTAAAACAGATTTTAGGTATTTAGCTATAGGTGGGTCTAGTTGGTTATTGGGGAATATAATTTATGCAATTGCATATGAGTATGTTTTTATAAGTACAAAAACTGAACTTTTAAACATTGAATTTAAAAGAGAAAATGCAGCATTACTATTACACTTTATCATTATAATACCTTATGGTTTTTTAATGAATAAATTTATTGTATTTGCACATAGTAAGATTAAAAGTAGCACTCAATTTATTCGTTTTATCAGTTTAGTAATCGTTAATATTATACTGAACTATATATTACTTAAATATTTTATTGAATATTTTTTTATAAGTCCAATTACGGCAAAAATTGTTATTTCGATTGGCTTAGCTGCTTTTAGTTACATTTATCAACAGTATTTTACTTTTGGAGTAAAAAAAATAGGGAAGACAGTATAATAACTTCTTCCCTATTTATTCTTAAAATTTTAAATTACATTAAAAATCAAATTATTTTACTGATATACTCATTCTAGAGATTTCAATTCCTGATGGATAAGTAATTATACCTTGGTCTTCAGCTGTGATAAATATTGCTGTTGGTTTAAAAGCCGTAGTCGTTTTAAGAGTAGATTTTTTTCCATTCTTGGTAAACATTTGACCAATATTTTTTGTCCCATTGTTATCAGAGATAATCCAAACGACATAATTACTTTTTGGAGGATCTAACCTATTTGCATTTGCTAAATTTTTAGCAACAACCTCTACAATGTAATTCATATTGGCATCTTTTTTTACATTTGCAGATATTTCTGCACCGGGCGTAACAGTAGAAATGGGGAATTGCACTGTAGAACTGCAAGAAACTAATAATATTGAAACTGCTACAATTAGTAATCCTTTTATTTTTTTCATATTAAATTTAAATTTTAAATTACTGATAATTAATTTATAAGAAGCGTTTTAGAAAGATGTTAATGTTATGGATTATCAATTTTAAAACAAAGTTTAATTCAGAAAGTGATAAATGAAAAATATTTTGAAACTCGCGTGACAAAAATGTATTGGTAGATAAAATTTATGTTATTTGATTTAAAATTAGATTGCAAATTTTTTGAGCAAACTGTTTTTCTTTATATAATCCGTGACTTTCATTCAAAACTATATTTTCTCCTAGCCCAATTTTTTTAAACCAATTTTGATCTGGTTTAAAAGAATCATTTTCTCCATAAAATAATTGAACATTAGTTTCTGGTTTATAAATTTCATACCTCAATCTTGTGGAGGAAATCGCAAATAAGTTTTTAGCATTTAAACCTAATAAACAAGCCTTCCATGCAATATAACCACCAATGCTAAAACCCAATATATTTATTTGTTCTTTTTCTAATTGAAGGATACGCTCAACTGCTTTTTCTACACCACCATTTATAAATTTTTGGTGCAATTTCTCTTCTAAATGTTCACTTTTATCAATATTTCCTAAATCGCAACTATCATAAAATACAACTTCAAAATGTTGGCCTAAAATATCTATATAAAAATTAATCCATTCCGAATTCTTTTTACCCCATATATCTGAAATAAGTATTAAGCGTTGTTTATCAAGTTTATCTACCTTCATTAAACTTATATTTTGTTATTATGATTTCGTTTTTAGTTCTCTCATCAAATCTTCTAAATAATCAATTTGAACTTCTTGAATTTCTAATAACTTTTTATTCTGATGGACCAACAAGTGATCAATTTTTTCACTTAACAGTTTAATTTCAAGTTCTGCTTTCAGGTTAATTTTATAGTCATGCTCAGCTCTTTGTCTATCTTTTTGTTCTTGTCTATTTTGGCTCATCATAATTATTGGTGCTTGAATAGCCGCCAAGCAAGATAAAATTAAGTTTAACAAAATAAAAGGAAAAGGGTCAAAAGGTTTAGTCGTTAATATCCAAATATTACCAGCAATCCATAAAAATAAAAAAGAGAAAAATATAATAATAAATGTCCAACTTCCACCAAAAGTTGCAATATGATCTGCCAAACGTTGTCCTAATGTAAGCTTTCCTTCAACCTCATCTTCTAAATTTTCAGAAAGGATAGAATTATCACGAATTGCCTGCATTACATCCCTATCAATAACCGCAATTTCTCCTTTCTCTTGCTCTACCAATTTAGTTAAATAAAGTCGTCTAAATTTGTTTAGTTCATCAACAGAAATAATACTATTAGGAGAGAAATTTGGGAAATCAGATTTGATGAGGTCATATATTCCTATCCTGATATCTTCACCTTTTACAGTTTCTCCTTTAGAAATTTCTTTATTAGATACGTGGCTCAATGTCATGTATAAAACTAATCAAAATTATATTGATTTTTAACCTTAAAACAGTATAAAAAAGTAGTTAATTAAAAAATATAGTGCTGGTATCATTTTTAATGTTAAAGTTGCTATTTTTTTGGATTACAAATTCTAACTAGGTAATTTAGCCATCAATAATAACCACACCCAATATGAGTGATTTTAATGACTTTAATAATCCACAAGTAGCTAAATTAACTAAACATTTAAGGCAATTTTTAGTTGAGCAGAACTAAGAAAAATATACGCCAATAGACCAAGCTGTTTGGCGTTATGTAATGCGACAAAATTATAGTTATTTAAAGTCTGTGGCATTTTATCCCTATATAAAAGGTTTACAAAGAGCTGGCTTAAGTATAGAGTATATTCCGGATTTGCAATCGATGAACGACAATTTAGGTAAAATTGGTTGGGGTGCTGTAACTGTTGATGGATTTATTCCACCAGCAGCATTTATGGAATATCAATCTTACCGTGTCCTAGTTATAGCGGCAGATATTCGTCAAATTAATCATATTGAATATACACCTGCTCCAGATATTATTCATGAAAGCGCTGGTCACGCACCTATTATTGCAGACACAGATTACAATAATTATTTAAGTTATTTTGGTTCTATTGGCGCCAAAGCGATGTTCAGCAGTAAAGATTTCGAATTATATGAAGCCATACGTAAACTTTCTATTTTAAAAGAAGCGCATGGTGTTGATGAACATGAGATTTTAGCAGCTGAAAAAAATTTAAAATATATTTCCGATAATATGGGCGAACCATCCGAAATGGCTTTATTAGGTCGTTTACACTGGTGGACAGTCGAATATGGTTTAATAGGGACCTTAGAAAATCCTAAAATTTATGGAGCTGCTTTGCTTTCTTCAATTGGAGAAAGTTCGACTTGTATGAACCCAGATGTGAAGAAAATTTGGTATGACATCAACACTATTAATTATCAATACGACATTACTAAAACACAACCTCAATTATTTGTAACCGAAACATTCCAAAATTTAATTGATGTTTTAGAGACTTTTGCTGATACGATGGCCTTTAGGCGTGGTGGTGCAGAAAGTATTCTGAAAGCAATGGAATGCAAAAATGCAAGCACCGCAGTCTACAGTTCTGGGTTACAGGTAACAGGAGTATTTACTGATGTTGGTTTAAGTCAAGAAGATGAATTGACCTTCATTAAAACAACTGGTCCTTCAGCCTTAGCTTTTAATGGTAAACAATTAAAAGGACATGGAAAAGATTATCATTTTGATGGTTTTTCATCGCCAGTTGGCAAATTAAAAGGAGTTGAGAAACCTTTAGAAAACCACACTAGCAACGAACTTGAATTATTAGGCATAATTGAAGGACAACTTGTAGAACTAAATTTTGAAAGTGGCATAAATGTAAATGGTCTTGTTAAAAACATTCTTTTAGAAGAAGATAATGCAATTTTAATCGCTTTTGAAAACTGCACAGTTAAAGAAGACAATGGTAATATTCTATTTAAACCAGAATGGGGAATTTACGACATGGCAATTGGTGAAAAAGTAATTTCAGTATTTAATGGCGCAGCTGACAAAGACGCTTATGAAGAAATTATTTTTGTAAGTGAAGCTGAAACAAGAAAAATGATTTATGATGATCAAACGCAAGAACTACATCATATTTATAAACAGATACGTAATGTTAGAGAAAGTGCTAGCAAATATGAAGAATTACCTCGCATTTTTAATGAACTTAAGAAGAAGTATAGAACAGATTGGTTATGTGTTTTAGAAATTTTAGAAATTGTTTATCATAATCATTTAGATGCTAATTTTGAGAAAGAGTTGCGTATTTATTTAGAAATGAAAGCTGCAACAGAAAAAGATCATACCAAATTAATAAATGATGGTTTGCACATTATCGCAAATTCTATTACACAATTAATTACTGAAGAAGACTGAAAGAATATTTCGTAGTTAGCCTAAAATATTTAAATAACACTAAATTAACTCTCATTTTTAACTACTACCTATTACACATTAACTACTAAAAAATGAATATTATTATTACAGGCGCAAGTAGCGGCATTGGGTTTGAAACTGCTTTAGAACTTACTTTAGACAATAAGAATAAAGTGATTTGTATTGCAAGATCGGCAGATAAATTAAGAAAGCTTTTAGAAATTGCAAAAGGAATTAACCCAGATTGTACACTTTTACCTGTAGAGTTTGATTTGGTAAATGATGATTATGCAGCATTAATCCCATTTTTAAAAGAGAAATTAGGAACAGTTGATGTTTTAATTAACAATGCCGGAAATTTAATAAATAAATCCTTTTTAACTACAACAGCGACTGATTTGTCAGAAATGCTGGAAAGCAATGTGATGAGCCATTTTAAAATGATTCAAAATACAATTCCTTTAATGAAAAAAGGAAGTCATATTGTTAATATTGGAAGTATGGGAGGTTTTCAAGGAAGTGTTAAATTCCCAGGTTTATCTGCATATTCAGCCAGTAAAGCAGCTTTACATACGTTAACAGAATGTTTAGCTTTTGAATTAGCTGATCTAGGAATTAAAGTAAATTGCCTAGCATTAGGTTCAGCACAAACAGAAATGCTAGAGAAAGCTTTTCCTGGTTACGAAAGCCCAGTTATGGCTTTTGAAATGGGAAAATATATCGCAGATTTTGCTCTTAAAGGCCACAAATTTTTTAACGGAAAGATATTGCCTGTTGCAGTAACTACACCATAATTATTATTCTACTGTTTTTTATTTAAATTGGCACCTCATTTAAACTAAAAAACTTAATAAATTAAACAAATTATGGAAAACAACAACAATTTTACGCCAATTGACAATGGGAAAACTGCATCAATTATTAGCTATTTTACTATTATAGGATGGTTAATTGCCTATTTTGCATTACATAAAGATAATAAAACTGCTTTAGGTAGTTATCAATTAAGACAAACCTTGTTATTTGCAATTATAACCTTGGCAGTAGGTTGGGTGTTTAACTTTATAATAGGTTTACTTATAATTTCTACTGGAATATTTTCCTTATATTATATCATAAATATAATATACTTAGCGCTTTTTATAGTTTGGATTATAGGTTTTATTGGAGCTATTAATGGCGAACAAAAACCAATGCCAATTATTGGAGAAATGGCTCAAAGGTTATTTCCAGCTATTTAATTGTTAAAAATTGAGTTTTAATGTCTATTTGTTAAAACTCAATTTCAACTAATGATTAAATTTTTGACACATTAGGCACTTCTATTTTTTTTATTATATTTGTCTACCAAATATGAAGAAAACGCTATTCATTTCTTTTATAATATTGTGCTTTGCTTTTAATAGCCAAGCACAAGAAACTAAATCACTTCCAACTCAATATCAGGAAGCGATGAAAAAGATTTTAAAAAACGTACCTAGTGTTGCTACTTCTTCAGCATCACAAGTATTAGATTTTGCAAAATCATTAATTGGTGTGCCTTATCGCTATGCTACAAGCAATCCTACTAAAGGTTTTGATTGTTCAGGATTTGTAAACTATGTTTTTACTAATTTTGGTTTTAAAGTTCCTCGCTCCTCTCCAGAATTTGCAAAAACAGGAACTCCAGTAAAATTATCAGAAGCTAAAGTTGGCGATGTTTTGATTTTTACAGGGAGTAATCCAAAACAAAGAAGAATCGGTCATGTGGGTATTATATACTCTATTGAAGAAGATGGAAAAATTAATTTTATCCATTCTAGTTCTGGTAAAGCTAATGGAGTTACCATTACCCCTCTTAATGACTATTATAAAAGTCGCTTTATGAAGGCAGTTAGTATTGTTGAATAATACTAAGAAAAATTAAAGCAAAACAATTTTTAAAGCTTCACAAATATTTCCACTTAACAGAAGCTGATGAGCCAATTCATGTAGCTCTCTTTCTCTGTTTTTTGCATCACCAATTGTAGCATCTAAAACCTCTTTTACATTGGGTTTAAATTGCATTACATCAATTTCTTCTGTAGTTGGCAAAACTTCAACGTTGCCCAGCATACCTAAATCGTTACCTGTTAAAACTTTACTATTACGCACTGCTGATGGCAATGCATCCACTCCAATACCTAAAGTAGTTAAAGGTTTAGCAACTTTAAATAAACTTTCAGGTGTAACTCTACAATACCAATCGCCACCCAAACGAGCAACTAAGTCGATTTTGGCTTGATCAATTTTACCATCACCATCTAAAATATCTTCTTTGATATGGATTATTTTTATCTCGGCTAATATTAAATTTCCAGCTCCATTTTGATCACCTAAGGGAATTACTTCTTTAATGATACACTCTAATTGAACGGGAGCCTCTGCAACTCTTGGTGGTTTAACTAATTGCGAAGCTTGCATTGTAAAACCAGCTTTTTCAAATTCATTTACATCTTTTCCATACTCAGTACTTGCCAAACTCATTTGTTGTACCATATCGTAATTAACAATATTAATTACGCATTCTTTAACTTGTAATACGTTTTCTAAAGTGTGTTTAGTGGTGTTGTCTCGCACTCTCCTAGCAGGAGAAAATACACACATTGGTGGATTTGTGCTAAACATATTGAAGAAACTAAATGGACTTAAATTTATATTTCCAGCTACATCTATTGTAGAAGCAAAACAAATTGGTCGCGGTGCAATGGCATACTGCAAATAATTTTGCAATTGAACGGGAGAAAGATCGGCAGTATTTAAGCTTAACATGAATTAAATTTTTTTTATTGATTTATCTTGTAACTTATTAAACAATAGAATAGCAATAGATGCGCCAATTAACGCCATCAACATGTCAGATTGGGTATCCCAAATATCTCCTTGTGTACCAAGAAACCCATCTCCAGATTCTCCAGTATTAATGGATACAAACCATTCTATTAATTCATAGAAAGCACTTATGGCTGTTGCAATAGAGATACAAATAAAGTTTAACCAATTGCTACCATTTACCACCTTTTTTCTTAAAAATATTTCCCTCACAATGAGGGCTGGTCCAAACCCTTGCATCAGATGCCCAAGTTTATCATAATTATTTCGGTGTTGATTAAAAATCTCTTTAATCCAATCGAAAAGTGGGACTTCTGCATAAGTGTAATGTCCTCCAATAATTAAAATCAAGCAGTGAATAAATATTACGATATAGGTAAATTTACTAAACTTAAATTTTTTGAAGGTTAAGATTAAAATCAGAACTCCCAAAAATGCTGGAGAGCATTCTAAAAACCAGGTAAATATCTCTTTACAATCTATAAAAGACCATATAGAACCTAATAGAAACAGGAATAACAACGCGATATGAAATTTCATTAAGCTAACGTAATATCATATATTTTATGAGTTATGTTTTTTAAGCCCTAAAATTGAGAAATCAGTATCAGTTTTAGTAATAATATTTGTTAAACTTCCTAAACCTGTAATATCCATTTCAACAGTATCTCCTGGCATTAACCATTGTACTTTATAATTTGGATCATTAAGTAAGCCTGTTCCATTTAATTCTAAGAAACAGCCTGTACCAACAGTTCCAGAACCAATTACATCTCCTGGTAAAATATCTACACCATAAGCACAACGTTCAATAATTTCTGCAAAAGTCCAGTCCATATCTGCTGTATTACCAGAAGAAACCTGAATCCCGTTCACTCTGCATTTCATTTTTAAATCATAAGTATTGCCAACGTGATTTACTTTTGGGGAGACTTTATATTGCTCTAATTCATCTGTTGTAACTAACCATGGACCAATTACAGTAGAAAAATCTTTACCTTTTGCCGGGCCTAAATTCAACTTCATTTCTTCCATTTGTAAAGCACGAGCACTCATATCATTCATAATCATGTAGCCAGCTATATAATCATCAGCCTCCGCTGCTTTAATATTACGCCCTTTTTTACCAATAACAACAGCCACTTCTAGCTCGAAATCTAATTTCTGGAAATGATCTGGCATACATTCTATTTCTCCAGGACCTTCTATTGCATTATGATTTGTAAAATAAAAAATTGGATATTGATCAAACTCCTCAATCATTTCAACTTTACGGTTACGTCTTGCCGCAGCAACATGCTGGCGAAATGCATAACCATCTCTACATGAAGTTGGATGGGGAACTGGCGCTAAAATTTGATAAAAAACCTCTTCTTTAGGCGTTAAAATACCGCTAATAATATCTTTATTAATTTGTTTTGCTCGCTCCATTAATGGGTCGCCTCCCTGCAAGAACTCATTCATATTATCAGGAATTAATTTATTGCAAGAATTTAAATTATAAATATGACCATTTACAAAAACACCTAAATGTTCTCTATCTTCAGTTTTGTAGGATACTAATTTCATCTGATTTCTGATTAATAATATTTGGTAAAGCTAAGGATTAGGTATACAATTTAAAATAAAAATTTATTAAAATTAAATCTTAAATATTAGAAATTTAACACCCAATACTTTAAGGCTAAAAATAGTTTAGCAAAACATTAAGATATAAAAAATCTATGTAAATAATAGCCTTTTAAACTTTATAAGTATAGATTTCTTTAATGTATATCACAATATGAATACAAACTATTAAAATCGGTAATAAATTTGAACATTGTCATTTAAATCATTATTTTTACTAGCACAAAATGATTATCAAATCTACATATCAAAACCATAATGCAAACGAAGTACTTGCTGCGTTTAGATATGCGATGTTATCGAAAATTATTTTTGCTCAATACTCTTCATAAGCTCTTTCTAAGCATTTATTGTTAAACGTTTTTACGTTTTTATCTTTATATATTTACATTCTAAACAAATTACCTAGCGCTATGCCTATATATCATACATTAGGAGTAATTCCACCAAAAAGACATACGGTTTTTCGTAAACCAGATGGCACATTATATGCTGAGGAATTAGTTTCTACAGAAGGTTTTTCTAGTTTATATTCGTTGGTTTATCATTGTCATCCACCAACATTTGTCAAATCTTTAGGAGAACCATATTCAGTTGAACCTAAAATAGCGCTCGAAAAACACTTACGCCATACCAGTTTAATTGGATTTAAAATTAAACCTGAAGATGATTATTTAAAGAGTCGTAAACCTGTTTTAGTCAACAGCGATTTACACATTTCCTTGGCTGCTCCGAGAAAGTCTATGATTGATTATTTTTATAAGAATAGTCAGGCTGATGAAGTTGTTTTTATTCATGAAGGATCAGGGACTTTGAAAACTGGATTCGGAATGATAAAATTCGAATATGGAGATTACTTAGTTATTCCTCGTGGCACAATCTACCAAATGGAGTTTAACAATGAAAATAATAGACTTTTCATCATTGAAAGTTTTAGCCCGATTCGTACTCCAAAACGCTATAGAAATGATTTTGGACAATTAGAAGAACATTCACCGTATTGCGAGCGTGATATTAAAAGACCTCAAAATTTAGAAACCATAGATGAGAAAGGTGATTTTAAAGTTCTCATTAAAAAGCAAGGGATCATGTATCCTTATACTTATGGCACTCACCCATTTGATTTCATAGGCTGGGATGGGTTCCATTATCCTTGGGCATT
>JBBSRF010000012.1:0-19463 GCA_038243335.1 Sphingobacteriales bacterium | reverse complement strand
TATTCAATTTTCTCAAACATTCGAAATACAATCCATAACAACGGCATTTATACCGAGGGAGACTTGGAAATTACATATAAAGGAGAAATGCATAATTTTACGAAAGGAAAGCCTCATAGTAGTGCTTCCTTAGAAACTATAGTGTTGATACAAGAAGATTTGTTTCAAATGACTAAGGATATTTTGGAACACCCTAGCATAAGCTCTATTAAAAAAATTATAGACCCACCTAGTATGTTTTGATTTGTTTTTTAACATAAACAAATTATCTCTATGTAATCGTATTTGCACATTGCAGTAATAAATCTCGAAGATTTCTTGTAATAATTAATGAACTAATATTTTCTTTTGCTCCCATAACAAAATGAATGTATCGCTATAGATTTCAATTCGGCAATGGCAACTATGGATATAAAAATCTTCTGGTTGTCTGGATTAATGGTATGTGTTAACAGTTTAAGGCTGGGATCTTTTGCGAGGTGTATGAGGATATTGGTATCAAGCAATAAATTCATTTGCTTTCATTTAACGTTTGCAAGGCTAAAACCGCGTCCTCATTTGTCAAAAATACATCTTTAGGCAGTTCTTTCAATCTATCGTCAATTACATCAGGGTTTTTACCCATTTTATTGGCAAAGGCTGTAGCGCCACCAGCAGCCATAATTTCTGCTATAGAATAAGATCTATACCTAGATGGAGATGGTTGTTCTTCACCCGATTTTATAACAGTTATTTTTCCCATGATATATTCCTCCCATTTATAATTTTAACTTATCACAAAAATATTAAATATACATTACAATAACCACTCCATAAACCTAGCAATTATTTCACTTTAAAATAAACATCTACAAGTCTAATACCTTCATTTTCATTTTTTAGCTTTAGTGATTTCTTTAAACCTAGCTTTGCTGTTTAATGAAGTGCCTTAGATAGTAGGTTTTTATTTAATAAAACCCGTTGGGTGAAATTAATTTATTTGAATTTTTATATTGTTAATTGGTCTATCAAATATAAACTTATTGATGTATTGGATCAGAGTTAATGCTGTTATTTTTGCTAAAATTCTTGTTTTAAAACCATCAAATGTTTTGGCATAATTGTTTCTAATTTTAAATTGGTCACATAATTGTGAGAACAATGTTTCTATTCTTTTTCTCGATTTTCTAAAGATATATGGCTGTTTTTTATAATCTTTTTGATTAATTCTCATTGGCGTTTCCAATACAATGTTCGCAGTTTGAAATAAATCTAATTGTTGAGTTGATGATAAATAACCTCTGTCTCCAAGTAACACACAGTCAGATAGTTGATATTTAACATCTTTAAGGATTTGAATATCGTGCACATTGGCTTTAGTTATATCGATAGAATGAAAAACACCAGAAACAGAACAAATTCCATGTAATTTGTACCCATAAAACCAAGTGTCTTGGGAGGCACAAAACCCTTTTGAAGGAGCTGTTTCAAAATCTTTACTACTGATTTTTATTCTGTTTTGCCTTGCTTTCTTACAAATTTCCAAAGGCATGCTATCAATAATAAAATAGTCTTCAAATTCCAAAAATGAAGATGCTAAAGTGGTTCTAATTTTTTCTGAAAATGGAAACAATTTTCTACGCCTTTTATTAAATTGGCTTCTCTCAACAAGATTAGAAATGGTAGTGTTACCTAATTGTTTAAATAGATCATTCTCACTATCAATAGACATATACTCAGCAGTTAAACTTAATGCAACCACTTCAATGTCAGACATTTTAGGCTTTCGACCGACTTTAGATACATCATTAAAAACAATATTCAAAGAACTTAAAACTTCTAAAACTCTAAAATAATTTTTTGCTATATTTGACATAGATATTGTTTGTTTTGCGACTTCAAGATACTGAATTTCAGTATCTTGAGCAATATCTAAATCATTTATTTTACCTTAATCAATTTCACCCAACGGGTTTAATAAAGAATATTGTGTTTAGTAACATTCAATTTTATTTTTTCAATAATCGTATTTTCTGATTGCTTTTGAATAATGTCGAAAATTAGATTAGGATTTATCGCTAGTATGTAGGCTAGTTTTAAAACCTCTGCGACAGTAAATTTATCTGGATTTGATAATTTAACCGAATATCGATCTGAATTAATACCTAATAGCCGAGATACTTTTGTCGGAAACGTTCGGAAAAATTATACAGAATAGAACAAGTTTGAGCATCAAGAGCGCTGATACTTCCATTTTCAAATCCACGCAATTGGAATACGCCATACCGGCTTCTAAAATTTCTTCACTTTCTTCGGGTGAGTTTGTTGGTATTGTTGCAGATAATCCAGATCAAAAGATAAAACTTAAGTTTTTCATAGCGAAATCCAGAATGACCATAAGGCTATTGGTATAGAAGAAGAAGGTTATCAATCTATTCCTGTAATTAAACAAGTAAGTGAAACGGATATTCAAGAAAACTACCTTAAAATAAAAGCTGATATAGAATTGCTATTTGAAATTGAGCTTAAAAAAATAGATGATAGGAAACCAAAGGTTGAAAGCGGTCATGAACAAAAAAATAAAAGTTATGATGGTGAAAGAGAGGGTATTTCAGGAAACGGTCGATCTGTTTCTATGTAATTTTGATTACTATACCGGTGCAAGATAATCTATCCATTCTTTCAACTGCTCTTTTTGCATAAAACAATTTATTTTTTTAACTGTCGTATGATTTATTAAAGTTTTTTGCATAAAATTTGCAAATAAATATATTTTATCATATTTTTGTATATATAATTTAAAGACATGTTAATCTCCTTTGCAGTAACTAATTTTAGATCAATTCGAGAACGTATTGAACTTAATATGCTTAAGACAGGCATAAAAGGATTAAATGCGAACTTTTTTAAAGCAGGAAACAAAAAACAGCTTTTGAAATCTGCTGTGGTTTATGGACCAAATGCATCTGGTAAGTCGGCATTTTTACTAGGTATTAAAGCATTAGAATTTTTAGTACTTGAATCCTCGAGTTTTAAGCCAGACGAATCAATTGCTCCATACGAACCTCATAAACTGGAAAAAAATTATTTGGAAAGACCAGTCCGTTTCGAAATAAGCTTTATAGCAATTAAGCAACAGTACGATTACCGTGTATCTTTTACGGCTAAAAGTATAGAGATGGAAGAGCTCTATTATTATCCAAATAGTGCTAAAACTTTACTTTATGCTAGAACAGCAGGTAAAGAAATGAAATTTGGAGATTATTATAAAGGGGCTAGAAAAACGCTAGAAAAATTGCTTTTACCAAATCAATTGTTTTTATCAAAAGCAGCTGAAAACAATGTAGATGGGTTGTTAGAAGCTTACCGTTTTTTTTCTAAGCAGCTTGCTGTATATCCAATAATGGAAGGTTTTCAGGAAGATAACCTGGCTAGACTTTATGCTAAAAGATTAGCAGAAGATGCAGAATCTTCTTTTTCAAAAAGATTTAATGCTTTGATATGCGCTTTGGATACGGGTATTAGTTCTGTTGCAGTTGAAGAGGTAGATTGGAAAAACTACAGCTTCCCCGGGCATTTTCCAGAAGATGTGAAGCGTAAATTTCAGGAAGATTATAAGTATGACATTAAGACTAAGCACCCTGTGTTTGATGGCGAGAAAGCTGTTGATAATGCTTTTTTTGATATACAGGAAGAATCTGCAGGGACTAAAAGTTTATTTGCTATAGGAGGAGTGATTATTCAAGCATTAGAGAAAGGTGGTGTTTTGGTAGTTGACGAATTTGAGAAGAGTTTACACCCGAGTATTACAAAATTTTTAATTCAGCTATTCCATAATGAGTTACTAAATCCGAAAAATGCACAGCTTCTTTTTGCAACACATGATATTACACAGTTATCAAATGATAATTTCAGGAGAGATCAGGTTTGGTTTGCAGAGAAAAATAAATTTGGGGCTACAGCATTAATTCGGTGTTCAGATATACTCGGTATACGCTTAAATACGCCATTAGATAAATGGTACGAATCTGGTAGGTTTGGAGCTACTCCGATTATAGATGATGTAGATTTTATTTTGGCTATGCAAGACTAACAGTGATATGAGGCATTTAAACAAACGTATTCTCATTTTATGTGAAGGTATGACAGAGTATCTGTATGCCAAGAGCTTGCAGAATCAATTGCCTCCAGAAAAACGTCGTCATTTAAGTATAGAAGTATCGCATAGTCAGAAGAACGATCCGCAAAGCATTGTTAAAGAAGCTGAAAGGAAAGTGAAAATTGCGGATAAGGAGCGAAATAAATATGATGATGTTTGGCTGTTTTTTGACCATGATAATTGGCCTCAATTAAAAGAGGGGATAGAAAAAGCAAAGAAGCTTAACTTTAAGTTAGCTTTTACAGCTATGAGCATAGAATATTGGTTTATTCTTCATTTTGAAGATTGTGGAAAAGCATTTACTAATGGTGAGGAGTGTATTAAACACTTAAAAAAGTACTGGCCAGCTTATCATAAAACCAAGTTGAACCATTTTGCGCTACTGGCGGATAAATTAGCAGTAGCTATTGAACGTGCTGAGCGATTAGAGAAAAGAAATGAAGCAGTAGAAATTACAGCTGCGCAGCCATATACCTCGGTTCATCATTTAATTGCTTTCTTTAAAGCCTTGTAAATGTGAGGGGTAATGTGGAAAACTTGCTAAGTTATTGACTAAAAAAAATAGTATTTTTGATAAAATGATTAAAATGAAAACATAAAATAATAGCAAAAGAAAGTGCTACAAAAAGTAAAGAGCCAAGTGGTCCAACACTCAGCTCCTTGAAATTTGTATCGCTCGCACTTGGAGGGTAGAACGAAGTTTATTCATAATTGTAACGCGAAATAAAGCTTTTTGTTTCGAATAACCAAAAAAACTTACGGAAAACCGTAAAATACTTCTCCTTTCCATTGTTCCTTGAGGTTAGATCGTACCTCTTGTTCTGTATGAAAGAACACGTCATTTATAGTTTAATTATTAGTTAATGTAAAATACATTAGCAACAAGCTGTGCCTTGCGCTTTTAGTTAGCGCCGCAGTAAAATTTAATTTATTAAAAGAATATGGCAGGAAATGGTAAAACTGGCGATAATCGCCGCCATGGATACGTTGGCGAACGTACGCAATCTCAAAATCCTAAAACGGGCTTATATACTAAGCGTGATACGCAAACAGGGCAATTTATAGATGTTAAAACATCTGGTGGTAAGTTTAAAGGTGTAAGGAAGGAGGGTTTCTGTGGTGCAAACTAATTATAGAAATTTAGCTGAACAGATCAGACTATGGCAAAATCCTGACAATATTACCTTCACCAAATCTTTTTCAGATGAGCTTAAAAGCGTTTCTTACAGTGACGTACTATATTATGTGAAAATTGCAATGAATGGTGTGGAGCCATCTTACACTGCCCGTAGTAAAGAGGCGGGAGAAAAGGTCAAGAATCATCTTCTTAGTGGGGGATTAACGGACGTAACTTTCAAATATCAAGGTTCGGTAATGACTGATACGCATATTAAAGGTTACAGTGATGTTGATTTGTTAGCAATTTCTGACAAATTCTACAGCAGAGCTTTATTTGAAGTTGTTTCAATCTTAAATGACTTTTCAAGGAAGCAAAACTATTATCCATCTCAAATTAGTAAGATGGAAGTAGAAAAAAGTCTTCCAGTGTATGGTGGTACTTCACTTGAAGACTTAAGAACACTACGATTAGATAGTGAATATATACTTTCAAGTGTTTATACGTATTGCGAAACGGGAAAGCCAAAATCAATAAAAGTTAATAATACAAATTTGAAACGTGAAGTAGATGTAGTTATTGCAAATTGGTACGATGATGTACGCTCAATAATCAACGATAAAGGCGAGAATCGTGGTATCCAGATCTACAATAAAGTTAGCCACAACGTTGGAAGCGCAGACTTCCCATTTTTAACCATCGAAAGAATTAACCAAAGAAGTGCTATGACCAATGGCAGGTTAAAGAAAATGATTCGCTTTCTTAAAAACCTAAAAGGGAAATCTAGGTTAGATATTGGACTCAATAGCTTTGAATTCAACGCGATTTGTTACGACATTGACAAATCGAAATATGAAAACCTAGCTTATTACGAACTCGTTTACATAATCTATTTACAGATTAGATCTATCTCCTCAAGCAGTTTAATTTCTGATGGACTTGTTTCTGTAGATGGCAGCGAATATGTATTTCTTGGAAAACCTGAAAAATTGCAAAGCTTAAAAAACTTGCTGATTGAGGTTGAATCAATTTATAACGACCTTAAATCTAGCTTATAAGAATGATAAAGAAAAGATTATTTATAGGTTCATCGGCTGAAAAGCTTTCGTTACTAAATCAAGTAGTTAGCTTGGTTGGGGACAATGCTGTTTGCATTCCGTGGACAAATGCTTTTGCAATAAATAAAAGTGCATTGGACTCACTAATCAAACAAACTCGACTATCCGATTATGCGATTTTGATTGCGACAAAAGACGATTTGACAAAACGTAGAGGAAAAAAAACTTCTACACCAAGAGACAACGTTGTGCTAGAATTTGGATTGTTTTTAGGTGCGACAAGTCCTGATAGATGTTATTTGTTGGCTGAGGGAGGTGCGGAATTACCAAGCGATCTAAACGGTATTAATATATGTAAATTTGCTCCAGAAGCAGGAAAGTATAATTCACTGGACAAGGTAATTGCGGAGATTAATTTGGAATTACAAAAAGATCTTGGAGTGGGCGAATTAGGATTACTGCCATCTACTGCTTTGGCAATTGGATATTTCAATGGTTTTATAAAAAAAGTTTGTACCGATGTGAGTAAATCTAGATGTATTTCTATTGATGATAAAAAGGTAAAGGTTAAAAGTTTAAAAATCAATGTAGTGATACCTGAATATTTAGATGATGATGGGGTGGAAAACTTTATAGATTTATTTAACGATCATCATAAACTTACAAAAGCTACAACTTATGTAGATAAATCTAAGGGTGATAATCGCAGAGGTTATCCGTTCCACTTTAAGGTCGAACCGTCCGCTATTGATTTTGATAGTGAATTGGATGTTCAAATATCTGATATACCAAATACAATAGGTACAATCGTAGATGCCCTAAAACTTTATATGCCATCTAAAAGCGTACGGGCAGATGAAGACCGTGAATTTTTGGAAAAGAGAGAGCTAGCAAATTTTGCTAAAGTTTTAAAGCATTTGATTAGCAAAAACTCCTACACAAAAAATGCCGTAACAGTTGAAATTGATGTTAAAATCTAATTTTAAGTTAAAATGAGCATATTAAATATTGAAGGCTTAAATACTTGGCCGAGATGCCTTGCAGTACATCTGGAAAAGCGGTTATTTGCGCAAAACTTAGTTTGGAATAAATAACTAAATTGTAATCTATAAATTAACTTAATTAATATAAAATTATGGCACTTAAAACAGGACCAAAAAGAATCGCTAAATCTACAGGAAAACCAGATCAACGTCAACGAGATAATAAGGATACGCCGGGTAACACACCTTCGCTTAAGCCACCTGTACCAAAGAAAGGAAAATAGCCACTACATAATGCAAAGAAATTTGAAAAGTATTTAGAAATTTCTTTGCATTTTTTCTTCACTACCATTTTTTATTTTTTTTGTAAATTAACCTGTACTCCAAATTAGATGTATGAGCATGACACAATCGGAAGTAAAACGAGAAAACTCTGCACTAAAAGGATACTCATTCATATCATAATACTTCTGTTTATCAAATATAGTTATAGATCTAATCCTTATTTATTGCGTTATCTATTGGTTTTTGATATTGATTTGAATAATTATCTTAGATAGCTTTTGCATTTTTTGCTATAGAGAAATGTTCCTTTTTAGCGGGATGAGGTAAGTGCTTTATTTTTTTCTAAAAGGATCAAATCTTAGTTTGATAGATGCAAAATTACAAATGGACATACTAAGCCAAGCAAGTGATTGGTATTTTTTTTCTTCAAAATTATTTCTTCTTCTAACAACTTCTCCACCCAAATAATGAGCAAGTTTGCCACGTTCTTCTACAAGAATATTTATCATTTTTCGTATCGGATCTTCATTTACCTCTTCGTTTGTAAATGAATAATTATCGAACCAATTCTTATGAATATCATTTTTATCTTTTGCAGTTGCCAAACTATTTTCTATACCATAAATCAAGAATTGAGCATTCATAAATGCGTCAATACTTTGTTTCTTTTTGGTATTTCCATTCCCAAAGCAGCCTTCCAACATCATATAAAAATAAAGAAATGCTTGGATGTAACTTTTCTCAAAAAAATGATTTACTCCAATTCTGTAGAAAGATAAAGGTTCTGTTAAATGGTTCAGCATTCCTTGGTGGATGAGGGTATTTTCGAGCCAATTTTTGGAAACTGCTCTATTCTCTCTGTGATATTCTTCTTTCCGATCATATCTCGTAATTGCTATTCTTTCCTCTTCGCTTTCTGGGATCCAAATAATTTTTGGTGCTTCCCAGAATATTCTTCTAACACCTAGGTCAAGTGCAGAAAATGACTCTATATATTGAAGCATACTTAGCTGTTCGGGGAAAAAGTTATGTTCAGGGAATTCTATCCCCGTAATTTTACCTCCGATTATAGTAACTTTAGGTGTATACTTTTTGTAATTATCAAACTTACATTCAATAGTAACTTTATTTAATCTTTTGTGCTTATCAGGATGTAATTTGAGAAGATAGGATTTTCTTTTTAGCTCAATAATTTCGTGGATTATGGTATCACTGTCAATTAAGCATTCTATTAAAAGTATCATAGAAAGTAATATTTTAGATAATGATGGATTCTATGATATGGTGTGGATTTATTATAATTAAAAATGACATTTATTTTGTGGCCGTATAAACATTAACTTTTTTTCCATTTTTTATAAGTTTACCCTTAACTTTTACGAATTCACTGTTTCTAGTCATTCCAGTTGAAATATACCCACTTGTATAGCGCCATCCTTTTTCTAGGAATACATTTTCGATTTCACTAACGATTAATCCGTCATTCTTGAATTTCGGATATTGAAGTAGAACAAAACGAATAGCATGCCTAATGCTTGGACGAAGTGCAAGTAGGGAACTGAATTCAATATTATTTTTATGTTTTGATGCTAATTTTTCTCGAAAAGTGTTATCTATATCAACATCGTCGTTATTGATTTTGCTTAATGATAGTGCGAAAAATTCACAAGCTTTATTAATATTATCAATATTAAATTCTGCTTCATCAGAATTAATTAATCTCAACTGTTTTTCAGAAATACCTAGTATGTTAGCAAACATAATATCCGTTAGCCCTGAATAATCCAATAATTTAAAGATATTCTTTGTTATAATTTCGAGATTGAGATTAGCCATTTCGCTAAATTCAATTAATAGTAAACAACAAAAACGGTAATATATTTCTTTTTTTGATGTTTTGTTTGTATGTTTGATTACATAACAAATAGGTGTAAATAAGAGTTTTGCAACTCCAATCTCAGGCCGTTGATGCAAAACAGTAGATTTATACCCACTTCTTGTATAGTTTATGCTATTTTAGCATTTCTAAATAAGAGTGGGTTGCTGCTGTAAATCCGTATCAACATAAGGCCTGAGAACCAAACTGGAGTTACGGTAGGTGGTAACCCACTTTTATCCCAACAAGTTGCAAGACTCGTATAACAAATACGAGTAATGAAAAAACTAACCAAAATAAACCCAATTTTAATAGCGCTTCATCAAGCGGCTTGGGGTTTTGTTGTTTTTTCATTTCTGCCACGTCCAGTTCTTACTGCAAAGCAGTTATTTGCTTTAATTATCAAAAGCCCAGTTTAAATTATTAAGCCCTGCTTTCTTTTCATAGATATAGTTTTAGGTTAATAATAGTTAATAACAATTTAAAGAAGCAGGGTTTTTTTTGGTAGCCTGGGTTTGTAACCAAAACCAATAAAGGCATTTTTATCAACAACTAACAGACAATTCTAAACATGAAAAAAATAACGATTTACATCGCAATGGCTTTGCTATGCCTAAATATTAAGGTAAAGGCACAAGACAATAAAGCGGTAGATGTAACCCTAAAAGGGATACAGATAGGGCAGAAGGTGCCAGATGTTACCATTACTGGTTTACACAATTACAGAGATTCCAATGGCAAGCCCGCCACAACGGCAAAACTTTCAGATTTTAAAGGCAAACTTTTAATACTAGATTTTTGGGCTACTTGGTGCAGTCCATGCATTGCTATGATCCCAAAGATGGATAGTTTGCAAAAGGTGTTTGGGGATAAAATTCAATTTCTATCAGTTAGTTATCAAAACGATAAAGAGGTATTGCCTTTTTTGGAAAAGTTGGAGAAACAACAAGGTAAACATTATGATTTGCCTATAGTAACAGACAGTAAAGAATTACAAACGCTTTTTCCTCATACTACATTGCCACATTATGTTTGGATTGATGGCGAAGGTATTGTTAGGGCGATTACAGGTTATGAGGAAGTTAATTCCAATCAAATTAAAAACATTAATAATGTAAGGGTAGGGAAATTAAAAACAGATTTAAGCATAGCATATAATTCTAAACTACCACTTTTTATAAATGGCAATGGAGGCAGGTCTGAGAACTTAATCTTTCATTCACTTTTAACTGGCTACACCACTGGGTTAGGTTCACAATATTATACTGGAAAGGATCACAGTATCAAAGGAAGACGTTTTGTTTTTACTAATGAAAACATAATCAATCTTTTGGCATTTGCATTTGGGGAGGGTAAAGATTGGTTTCAGAGCAATAGAATTAAAGTAAATGTTAAAGATCCATCCAGTTTACTGTTCAAGTTTTCTAAACTCAATGCAAACGATTGGATAAGACAGAACCAATATTGCTTCGAAATTATTGTTCCGCCTAACTTGGAAGCAAACATCTATAAAATAATGCAGGATGATTTAACTAAGCTTTTTCCTCAATATATAGTAAGTATTAGAAAGCAAAAACAAAAGTGTGCCGTATTGGAACGAACTTCGCAAGCCGATAAAATATCGTTTAAAGGTGGTGCCGAGGTTTCTGAGTTTGGTAGCACAGGCTTTAATCTTAACGGATATTATCTTTCACGCCTTATTAGTCAGCTAAGTTTTACTTATATGCAAAATTCTGAATATCCAATTATTGATAATACCGGATATAAAGAAAAGATAAGTATTCAGGCAGATGCTAACCTTACAGATATACAATCACTAAATAATGCACTGGCAAAATATGATTTGACATTCGTTGTTAAAGATCAATTTATTGATGTATTAGTAATTGAAGATAGAACCACAAACTAAACAGCTGATGAAAAGACTTATTATAACCATAATCTTAACTGCCATAATAGCTAATTTATATGCTCAAAAAAGTACAAGTGGAAAAGTAATATCCTTTGATAAAATGGAACCACTTGTTGGCGCAAAGATTTATCTCAAAAATAAAAAACTCACTTTTGTAAGTGATAAGGAAGGTAATTTCTCCATTCCATTTATTAATGCAACGGACAGGGACAGTTTAGTAGTTTCCTATATTGGCTACTATACTAAACAACTCCCCTTAAACAATGGGCAGTTTCTTCAAGTTTCCCTTGAACCAAAGTCTGAAAAACTCCAAGAAATTATTATCTCAACAGGGTATGAAAATATCAGTTCTGAAAGGATAACAGGTTCGGTGGCTCATGTAAATAACAACCTAATAAACCAAAAGGTTGGCACAAACATAATTGACCGCTTAGAAAATAATGTGGCAGGTCTTGTATTTAACCGTATTGGAAGCAATAATTCCAACCAATCTCAAATAAGTATTAGGGGACAGAGTACAATTAATGGAAAAACTGACCCGCTTATTGTTCTTGATAATTTCTCTTATGAGGGCAATCTTTCTGACATTAATCCGAATGATATTGAGAGTGTATCAATCTTAAAAGACGCTGCCTCAGCATCTATATGGGGGGCTAAAGCTGGGAACGGGGTAATAGTGATTACAACCAAAAAAGGAAAATTCAACCATCAAACCAAAGTTTCCTTTAACTCAAATGTAACGATTGGAAATAAACCAGACCTTTTCTATCTACCCAAAATGTCATCTGCCGAATACATCAAAATTGAAAGAACCCTGTTTGGCAATGGTTATTATAATTCAATTATTAGTTCTCCAGGAAAAACGGTTTTAACACCTGCTATTGAATTAATGCTAAGTAACCCTTCAAATTTAGAAACAAAGCTTGCTGAATTGACAGCTTACGATGTTAGAAAAGATTTTGATAAATATTACTACAGGAGTAGCTTAAATCAACAACATGCACTTAACATTTCTGGTGGTACGGAAAGCCAACGTTATTTTCTTTCCGCTGGTTTCGACAAGAATCTGGACAATCTTATTGGAAATAGCTATAAACGCATTAGTCTAAATGCCAATAATACTTATAAACTACTGAAAGGACGATTAGAAATCAACTCAAATATATGGTACACGCAAAGCACATCATTAAATCCAAATTCAGGTATTTCATCAGTAAGGCTATCCGCATCCACGCCACTTTATCCTTATGCAAGATTAGCGGATAACAACGGCAATAGTCTACCAATCAATCATGATTATAGAGCTGGCTTTTTAGAAAATGCAAAAGCTAATGGCTTACTGAATTGGGAATACAATCCCATAAATGAGTTAGAGGAATTTGAAAACAAACAGAAGGTCAGTAATCTAAGGGTAAGTACGGGAATAAACCTAAAAGTTATAAAAGGGCTTAATGCCTCTGTACTTTATCAGTACAATAAAAACAATGGCGATGTTAGTAATCTGCAAACATGGCAAAGCTATTTTACCCGTAATCTGATAAATAGTTTTTCGATAATGAATAATGACGGTTCTATAGATAGACCTATTCCATTGGGGGGCATCTTAGATCAAACAAATTCCACTACTAATATCCATAATATTCGTGGACAACTTAACTATAATAATTCATGGAACAATATTCATGAATTAACTGGAATGGCTGGCTATGAGGTTGAAGATAAACAAACTTTAGGTGGTACACATAGGCTGTACGGTTATGATGAAGAGCACGCACTAAATAAATCAGTAAATTACCTCATTCCTTATACTTCATTTATCAACCCTAATTCAACTACTAATTATATTCCTTTTATAGATGGTCAGAAATCTTTAACAGACCGATTTGTTTCCTATTATGGAAATGCTATGTATTCTTATCTAAAGCTGTATTCATTTTACGGAAGTTTTAGAATGGATAAATCTAACCTGTTTGGTGTTAGTGCAAATCAGAAAGGTGTTCCATTGTGGTCAATGGGGCTATCTTGGAATATAAGTAGGGAAAAATTCTATGATTTAGGCGCCATTTCCGATTTAAAGTTAAGGGTTTCTTATGGGTACAACGGTAATGTAGATAAAAGTGTTTCTGCTTATACTACGGCCAATTATCTTAGCAATGCAGTTGGAACAAGATTGTCTTGGGCGCAAATTATCAACCCTCCCAACCCACAATTACGATGGGAAAAGGTCAGTACGTTTAATATAGGTGTCGATTTTCGTTTAAAGAATGATAGATTAAATGGAACCCTTGAGTTTTATACAAAGAAAGGCCTTGATTTAATTGGTGTAATACCATATGCCCCCTCGACTGGAATAACAAGTTTTAGAGGCAACAACGCAAATACTTCAGGATATGGTACTGATATAACTTTGAACTCAAAAAATATTGATAATGTATTTAAATGGCAAACCACACTTTTATATAGTTTAATTAGGGAAAAGGTAACGAGTTATGGGGTTAAAGCCACAGGCTCGCAATATGTTGAAGCTATTGGGTATCCATTAGAGAATAAACCCTATTACTCAATATTCAGTTATAAATGGGCGGGATTAGATCCTGCTACGGGTGACCCAATGGGGTATATAAACGGCATGATAAGTAAAGACTATGCATCAATTCAAACATTGGACACGCCCGAGAATATTGAATTTAACGGCAGTGCAAGGCCAACAAGTTATGGCGCACTTAGAAATACGTTTATATATAAAAATGTTTCTATCTCTGCGAATATCAGCTATAGATTAGGGTATTTTATCAGGAATAATTCGATTAGGTATGCTGATAATCTGGGGTTGGATAGCCAATATGGAGATTATTCACAAAGGTGGCAAAAACCTGGTGATGAAACTTTTACAAACGTACCTTCTATTCCGACCTTACCTAATGTACAAAGAGATAACTTTTATAATTTTTCAGAAATTTTAGTTGAAAAAGGAGGTCATATGCGTTTACAGGACGTGATATTAAGTTATGAACTAATAAAAAAAGAAATAACCAAACTTCCCTTTTCAAAAATTAGGTTTTATGTGTATGCCAATAATTTGGGAATTATTTGGAAAAAGAGTAATGGAAAATTAGACCCTGATTATCTTTCGATTCCACCACCACCTAAAACTTTTGCATTCGGCATACAAGTAGATTTATAACTAAATATAAAATAATGAAAGACTTAATATTTAAAACTGCAATGGCATTGGTCATATTGGTCAATATATCATGCAAAAAAGATTTTTTGGAGGCTAAACCAAATAAAGCGTTACTTGTTCCCGAAACGTTGACTGATTTTCAGGCATTGTTAGATAATAATCAAGACATGAACCAAGTTGGCTACTTAACTGTAATAAGTACTGATGATTTATATTCAACAGATGCGGGTCTAAATACAATGAACGTCCACATAAGGAATAGCTATCTTTGGTCCTCAAATATTTACGAAGGGTTGTCAGTAGGAGATTGGAATATACCTTTTTTACAAATATTCTATTCAAACATTGTTTTAGATGGATTAGATAAATTAAATCCTAATGAGTTAGCGACTAATAATGCAAATTCAATAAGAGGAACAGCTTTCTTTTACAGGGCGTGGGCATATCATAATTTAACTGGCGAGTTCTGCAAGACTTACGATAAATTGACAGCGGAAAGTGATTTAGGATTGCCTATTAGAACTAAACCCGATATTAACCTTAAAGTCCAAAGATCAAACTTAAAGGATACCTATCAGCAAATTATTAATGATCTGATTACAGCATCAGAATATCTACCCGCATTATCCTCCTATAAAACACGTCCTACAAAAGCAACAGCATTTGCTTTGCTTGCAAGAATTTACCTGATTATGGGCGATTATCCATTAGCAGTCAAATATTCAGATGAATGTCTTAAGCTAGACAGTAAACTGATTGATTACAATACTTTAATAGCTACAGCTTCACGTCCTTTCCCACAAATTCTTCCTAATAGTAATGATGAAGTGCTATTTTATTCGCAAATCTTAAATACAACCTCATTAACCACTTATACAACAACTAGAATTATCCCCGAACTGTATGACCTTTATGACGGAAATGATTTAAGAAAGGCAATGTTCTTTAATAACAGAGGTGGTGGTGTAGTTACTTTTAAAGGAAATTATTCAGGTAGTTTGGTATTATTTGGTGGTATTGCAACTGACGAAATTTACTTAACGAGAGCTGAATGCTACGCCCGTTTAGACAATAAGGAAATGGCTCTGAAAGACCTGAACACTTTAATGAAAAATAGATGGAGTAACAAAGTGAACTACCCAACAATCAGTGCGGTAAATTCATATGAGGCACTGACTAAAATTCTTTTGGAAAGGCGAAAAGAGTTAGTTTATAGAAATATAAGATGGTTTGACCTAAAACGTTTAAATAGAGATCCAAGATTTGCCATTACGCTAACGAAAGTAGTAAGAGGAGAAATATTGACACTTAGTCCGAATGATAAAAGATATGTTTTTCAAATACCTGATGATGAAATACTAAGAAGCGGAATAAAACAAAATGAACGATAAATATTAAACACTCATCTAAATACTTATTTAAATAAAGCACCACTATATAATGGTGCTTTATTTTGGATAATTCCGAATTATTCCACAATATAGAATATTCCTTTACGTCCGCTAGAAGGCTGCTCTATTGGCGAAGGAGTATGGTCAAATTCAGCAGTACAGTTTTTGTTTTCGGGGTCAGTATCACACTGATAATCATTCTCAGACGTACCTTCTGATACACCTGTTAAATTAACCCATTGGTTTGCACTTCGGTCAAAACCGTAAAGGGTTAAAGTTTTTTTAGCTGGCGTAAAAGCCAACGTTGCAAAGGCAACCAATGCCAATGCCAATAATCCGAATTTGTTAACGCTTTTAAGCGCATTTTTAATTTTTTCCATGATTGTAAATATTGATACAGCACCTTTCTTTTTTATAGGTGCTATAGATATTATCTTCAAGGCCACTTGAGCTTAGACCTATTGGATGATTGATTTCATTTTGCTTTATTTTGCAGGTTAAGCTCGTTTCCTGCATTATCGTCTCATTCAATTTTTAGGCAAGCTCCTTTCTTTTTTAAGGTAAAACCATCTGTTATATGATATCCAGCCATTCTCAATGGCAAGACCCAATAAGGCAAGTGAAACAAAAAAGAGATTAAACATTAAATGTGTTCCGTAGCTCATGTTTTTCAAAATTCCACCACAACTGCATGGTATTCTCCCAAATACCCCTGTCATAACAACACCTATATATATTGTAAAAGCACTTAATAAGAACAAAGAAGCCCAAAGTGCTATTGTTCTTGTATTTGGAAATAGAAGGAGGAAAGTTAGCGTGACTTCAATTGTAGGGATTAGCCATGTTAGTATGTTTGCAATTTGTATCGGAAATATTTGATTTCTCATTTCTCCAACAGATTTATCATAATCTATCAATTTGTTTAATGCTGCATAGAAAAACAACATTGCGATTAATCCGCTAATCAATTGTAATATGTTTTCCTTTTTCATAGTTGCTAGTTTATTAATCTCCGTTCATTATCTTAAATCAAAATTAAGTTGTTTATCAGCTGTTGCGCTGGACATATGTCGGATAATAATGGGCAATATGTCGGAAAATAAGTGGACGTATGTCCACATTAATAGATCATCTATTTGTCTCGAGCCACTTCTACAAGTAACCTGCTGAGTTGTTTCTCACTAATCCTTAAATAAGAAGAAAGGACACGTTTTGGAAGATCGTAAATAAACTTCCCTAATATCAATGATGCAAACCTATACCTTTCTATAGCAGGTTCTAAACGCATGATTTCGGCATTTTCAATTTCTTTTAATTTTTGCTCTTCCAAAATACACAACAATAGTTTTACTGCTTCTGGTTCTTGCCGAAAAAAGCGTTCTAGCTGTTTGTAGTTGGTAGCAAATAATTCAACTGAGGTTAAGCACTCAATATATTCAAGACTAGCCCTTTTGAGGTAAATGCCGTTTTGTGAAATAAAATCTCCTTTGATAAACAATTGACTAGTTCCTGCTATCCCCAATTTTAGTGGATAGCGTCTTAGCAGGCCACTGTTTACAAAATAAATAGAGGTATTAATTAGATTAGGACTTATAATAGTTTGGCCTTTTAAAAACTCTACAGGTAGAAACTGCTTGGAGAAAAGTAATTTTATCTCCTTTTTGCAATGTGGTATTTCATAAATTTTATCTATAAAATTTTGGCTTTTCATGTTTTTACTACAAACCAAAGCTGATTTTTCGTACCAGTCAAGTGTAGGTATGATTGTGCTTTGTTCCACCAATGAGGTTAATATTTGAAAATTTGTTTTGATTAGTGTTTTTTGGGTGGAATCATATGTCCAATATTTTTTAAATTTTTTATCAACACCTAGCGCTATTGAAAAAATAATAATCATGTTACCACTTTTGAGAAAAATTGACACTAGCTTTAGGGTTAACCAAATATGTATCGACATGATGAATATTGATTTTGCGAAAGCTAGTTTCAGAGATTTTGAGAACATTCCTGGAATTGATGTGATGAAAAGAGCTGGTGAGTTCCAGTTATTTTTAGATTATTTAAGTGCAAATGGTCACTTGAATTATCGAATACAATCCTTATCTGGTTGTGGGCCAGAAATGGAACTGCTATTGCCAGGGAAAAGCAAACCGCAAAAATGTGCGTGTTTTGTATCTAATGACTATCTTGGTTTCACGCAGCATCCTGCAATTAAAATGGCACTACAAGAAGCAATAGAAAAGTTCGGTAGTGGTGCTGGTGCATCCCCAGCTATCGGAGGTCATTTTAGCTACCATCAGGATTTAGAAGATAGAATTGCAAAATTTTTTAAGAGAAAAAGCGCTATACTTTATACTACTGGATATACTGCGAACAGTGCTACCCTTCAGTGCTTACTTCAGAAAGAAGATATTGCGATTATTGATATGGCTGTGCACGCTAGCGTCTATGAAGGTTGCCAGCTGACCAACGTAAAAACATTTTTGCACAACAATATGGAGGGGCTTGAGCTCGCACTTAAAAATGCGCAACATAACTTTCGTACCAAAATGGTAATTATTGACGGTGTCTATTCGCAAGATGGTGATTTCGCAACTATGGATAAAATTGCAGAATTGACACACCACTATGGTGCTTACCTCGTAGTAGATGACGCTCACGGAACAGGTGTTGTTGGTAAAACGGGAAGAGGGGTGATAGAAGAATATGACATGTTTGATAAGGTAGATATTATAACTGGCACCTTTAGTAAGGCTTTTGGACATATTGGCGGTTATGTTGTTGCGGAAACAGAATTGATCAATTTTTTGAAATACCAATCAAAACAACATTTGTTTTCAACAACAGCCACGCCAAGTACAATTGGTATAATTAGAGCAATGGAGCTTTTGGATGAAGAGCCTATTTGGAAAGATAAGTTATGGGATAATATCAACTATTTAAAAAATGGACTTTTGGGAATGAACATGGATATTGGTACTACTGCATCCGCGATTATTCCTGTTAAGATTGGTGATATAGCTAAAACTTTAGAAGCAGGTAAACTTTTGTTAGATGCAGGAGTGTATGCCAACCCTATCATGTATCCAGCTGTTTCTAAAAAGAATGCCCGGGTAAGACTTAATATTATGGCTACACATACCAAGGAACATCTGGACCGGGTATTGAATGCCTTTAATGATGTTAATCAAAAACTGTCTATTTCAAAACCATAAATAAATAATTATGCCGCTCAGATATAGAGATATTTCAGGTCATGTAAAGAATAAGCAGCAGACTATGCAGCGGCTGGTAGATGCTGTTGGCACTATTATCAAAAACAAGGGATATAAAGGTCTAGGACTTAATACAATTGCAAAAGAAGCAGATGTCAGTAAAATACTCATTCACCGTTATTTTGGCGGAGTTGATCAGTTAGTGGAGGCCTATGTACTTAAAAATGATTATTGGATAGCTAAGGCACAGGATGTAGAAATTGAAGACCATGTTAATATTGAACGTGAAGACTTAAAAAAAATG
>JBBSRF010000011.1:0-20905 GCA_038243335.1 Sphingobacteriales bacterium | reverse complement strand
TTATTAGGCAAAGCATAGGGTATATTGTAAGTAGCAAGAATTTTCCAACTCGTTGATTCAGGATAATATTTAAGTAATTCTTTTCTAATTAAATCTTCTTGGTTATTATTATCCGGAATAACTTTATCTCTTAAGGATATAGCAATTAATGATTTACTATGGGGTGCATAATCAGATGAAATGTGATCCATAAACGCAATGTTATTGATTAATTCCGATTCATTCGCATTTAATACTATTCTATTGATAAAAGATGTTTTGTGGTTAGCAATAAAATAAATTGTTGTTGTGCCTTTTCCTTCTGTAAATTGATTGTTGTTTTTAGGAATGTTATGAGCTGCTGTAGCGATTAGCACTACTCTAGTATAATAAGTCTTTCCACTTGCTACAATAACATGATCTTTCTCTATTTTAACAACCTTTTCATTTAGTATAAGCTCATTGTTTTCAATTCCCTTTGCTAGTTGATCGCTAATCATCCCCATACCTTTAGCAGGTACGGCTGCAGAACCTTCGCTAAACATTTTGAATACGAATTCAAACATTCTACTCGAGGTGTTTAATTTATTTTCTAAAAAAATCCCTGAAAAGAATGGGATAAAGAATTTTTGAATGAATATTTTGCTAAAACCTAATTTTTGAAGATAACTTAAAGTTGTCATTTCATCTTTTGCAAAAATATCATCTACTGAGGTAAATTTTAAGCGGAGTTTTAAGAGTAGTAATTTAAACTTATCTTTAATATTTCCTACAGGTGAAAATAGAGTTTGAAATAATAATAATGGCTCCCTAGATGGGTCGCCTAATTGATGACGCTTGCCGTGATCTAAGACCAGTGCACCAGGTTTAAAAGATCTAAGATTTAACTGATCATAATCTAAAAATTCTCTAGCTTCAGGGTAAGCAGTTAGCAATACTTGAAATCCTCTCTCTAAAATAAAACCATTTTTATGATCTGATCTAACTCTTCCCCCAACACCATCTTCAGCTTCAATAATTAATATTTTTTTGCCAGCAGCCTTCAATACTTTTGCTGCAGTTAAACCCGCTATTCCAGCTCCTATTATAATTACATCTAAATCTGCTCTCTCCATTTTCATTCTAAATTTAGCTTATAATATTGAAGTTGGCTGATCTACTTTTGCATATTTTAGTCTAGAAATTGGCGTTGTTTTAAAATAACTATCTAACCCAGTCACCGTAATTGTTTGTGCCTTTTGGTGATTTATATTTCCATCAGATTCTACCAAGTTTTCATTTAGTATAATCTGTACTATTTCTCCAATTACAAGTGTGATATTATTTATGGCTATTGGAATGATTTCTTTTAATTGCAAGGCAATCTTAATGGTAGATTCTGCAACGAATGGAGCTTCAAAATTAGAAATGAAATATTCATTTAATCCACATTCTACAAACTCAGAACAACCACTCGCATACCTTGCACTTGTCTGATGTGCATTTTGATAGAAATTTTCAGTTACATTGTTAAAAGAATAAATTTCTGTTCTTTTAATATTTTGTAGCGTATCATGATCCTCAGATTGTGGCCTAAAAACCATTCCTAAAAGTGCCGGTGATGCTCCTAAATGAAAAATAGAATTGAAAATGCCCAAATTACTATGTCCATTTTCATTAATAGTCCCAACCAATTGAAGACATTTAAACCCAGGGAGAGAGTTGATTAAGGTTGCACGATACCTGCTCTCCATTTGCTCTATTGAATTTCTTGAGATCTGCATTTATTAAAAACTGGTTCTTAAAGAGCTCATTCCACCATCTATTGCTAAAACTTGACCTGTAATCCAACTACTTTTATCACTTAATAAAAATGCAATTGCTGAGCTAATATCTGTTGGAGTACCAAACCTGCCAATGGGATGTCTTTTTGCTGCCGCTTCTTTTTTCTCAGTTGTATTTAAAAACTTTTCTGCCATTGGTGTGTCCGTTAAAGATGGCGCAACAACGTTAACACGAATGTTTTGGTTGGCTAACTCTGCTGCTAATGCCACAGCAAAACCTTCTAATGCTCCCTTAGCCGCTGCAGTGCTAGTATGAAATCCCATACCAGTTTTCGCAGCTACAGAGCTAATTAAGACAATGGAGGCGCCAGCTGAATTCTTCAAAGATTTTAATGCTTGTTGGATGACCATTGCTGCACCTACAACATTTAGTTGAAAATCTTTAGTTAACTCATCCGCTTGTATTCTTGCAAAAGGTTTCAAATTGATGTTCCCTACAGAATAAACTAAGCCATGAAGTTGTTCAGGCAGAAATGAAGAAATAGCTTCAGGATTTTCCATTACATCTATTTCTTGATATTGAACTGAACTTGGCCAATCCTCATTAGCATGTCTAGATGCTGCAAATATTGTTGCGCCTTGTGCGGTTAATTGATTGGTTAATTCTAAACCTATACCAGAACTTGCGCCAATAATTAAGATATTTTTTTCTTTAAAACTCATAACCCAACGTATTTTAAAAATTCTTTTTTAGTATTTTCTTCTTCAAATTTACCGCTAAAAGATGTTGTAATTGTAGAACTCCCAGCGTCTCTTATTCCTCTTGAAGAAACACAATGGTGATTTGCATCAATCATTACAGCAACGTCTTCTATGCCCATTGCAGCTTTTATTTCTTCGCAAATTTGGATAGTTAATCGCTCTTGTACTTGTGGCCTTTGAGAATAATACTGTACAATTCTATTTAATTTCGATAAGCCAATAACAGTACCATTACTTATGTACGCTACATGCGCCTTGCCAGTAATGGGCACAAAATGATGTTCACAGTTACTAAAAACAGCAATATTTTTCTCTACTAACATCTCCTTATATTGATAAGGATTTTTGAATAATGTAGGCAAAGGTTTATTAGCAGGATTTAATCCGCTAAAAATTTCTTTCACATACATTTTAGCAATTCTTTTTGGAGTTCCTTTTAAACTATCATCATTCAAATCTAAACCTAGAATATTTAAGATGCTTTTAAAATGATCTGTAATTAATGAGATCTTAGTGTCATCATCCATCTCAAAAGCATTTTCTTTTAACGGGGTAGAGAAGTCCATTATTTTTAATTCTTGTTCTAAAACATTTAACTCTTCTGTCATATACAATGATTTGGTATATTTATACATTAATAATCTTAATAAAGGTACAAAAATATACTATTTGTTAAAATTCCACAATCACTCTAAAGTAATTTTACAATGAATTTTTAATAGAGTAAACCTATTTCAAATCAATGAATAAGATGAAGATAATCTATTACAAACTAATAACTATTAGTAGTAGTATGAATTTGTAACTTTACGAGATGCAAAACCTTAGTGAAGTTGCTGAATTTAAATCTTCTCCACAATTAGTTGAAAAGCTATTTAAATATAGTATTCAGAAAAAATACACTGCTGGAAGTATGATTTTGAATGAAAATTCACATATACGTTCTATTCCTATTGTTATTAAAGGAAGTATTAAGGTAATTAGAACAGAAGAAGATGGTAGAGAGATATTGCTTTACTATATTAAAGCTGGCGAAAGTTGCATTATGTCTTTTCTGGGGACATTGCATAATGAAACAAGTAAAGTAAAAGCTGAAGTAGAGGAAGATGCAGAAATTCTTTTTTTACCTGTAGATAAAGTTTCTTTATTTATTAAGGAATATCCGCAATGGCTGGATTATATATTCCGATTATACCACATGCGTTTCGAGGAGTTACTAGATATTGTAAACGCTATTGCCTTTAAAAAAGTAGATCAAAGACTACTATCCTTACTGAAGAAAAAGGAAGAGTTGACCAGCAGTAAAACATTAAATATTACCCATGAACAATTGGCTAATGAACTTGGTACAGCACGCGTAGTTGTTTCAAGATTATTAAAACAGCTAGAAGAAGAGGGGATTTTACAACTCGGCAGAAATAAAATTATCCTTATGTAACCAAAGTCACATTTTATACTTTTAGTTAAGTGCATCTTTGATTAAACAAAGGAATCATAATTTTTATTTACTTTTTGATATCCTTTAACTAGAATTTTAAATTAAATCTAAAATTTATGTCACAAGAGCATTTTTACGAAGTAAACATCAATTGGAAAAAAGACAGAATAGGTGAATTGTCTTCTCCTGTACTTACCGAGACTATTGAATGTGCAACACCACCAGAATTTCCAAATGGAGTACCCAATATATGGTCGCCAGAACATTTATATGTCGCATCTATCAACAGTTGTTTTATGGCTACTTTTTTAGCCATAGCTGGTAATTTTAAGTTAGAGGTACAAAGTTTTGACTGTAAAACCATCGCCAAGTTAGAAATGGTAGAGGGCAAATATCAGATTACCACGGCGGAAATGAGTCCAGTGGTGAAGTTAATCAATCCGGTAGATGCCGAGAAGGTATTGCGTGTGTTAGAAAAAGCAAAGGCTGGATGTTTGGTAACCAACTCTATGAAAACTGAAGTCACCTTAAATTCTACAGTAAATTAAATACCATTAAAAAAAAAACAACTTAATTGTTTTCCTTATGTAACCAAAGTAGCTGTAGGCTACAAACTAATAACAGACCTTTGGGTTATCAAAAAAATAACATTAAATATTTCAAACTATGTATTTTCAACACGTTTTCGATAAAAGTTTAGCTCAAGGAAGTTATTTTGTTGGCTGTCAGGCTACAGGTGAAGCAATTGTAATTGATGCACAAAGAGATATTGATGTTTATCTTGAGATTGCAAGGATTAATAATTTAAGGATTACTCATATTGCAGAGACTCATATTCATGCAGATTTTCTTTGTGGCTCTAGAGAACTTGCTGCAGTAACAGGAGCTAAAATGTATCTTTCTGATGAGGGTGGGCCAGATTGGCAATATGAATTTCCATATGTTGGTGTAAAAGATGGTAGTGTTATTAAAGTCGGTAATCTTTCTTTGGAAGTAATGCATACTCCTGGTCATACGCCTGAAAGTATTAGCTTTTTGTTAACTGATCATCCGGCAACTAACCAACCGATTATGATTTTTACAGGAGATTTTGTTTTTGTTGGAGATATAGGAAGACCTGATTTATTAGAAAAAGCCGCCGGTTTAATAGGCACTAAAGAAGTTGGTGCTAAGCAAATGTTTCATTCTTTAACAAGGTTTACAGCATTGCCGGATTATGTACAAGTATGGTCTGCACATGGTGCAGGTTCTGCTTGTGGAAAAGCTTTGGGCGCAGTACACAGCTCAACTGTTGGCTATGAAAAAATAAGAAATTGGGCTTTCCAATATGGCGATGATGAGGCTGCTTTTACCTCGTATCTTTTAGCAGATCAACCAGAACCACCAAAATATTTTGCAATGATGAAACACCTAAATAAGGTAAATCGTCCATTGCTGGTTGAAGTTCCAAAACATCCAAAATTAAACAATGAGCAGTTTTTAGATGCTAATGCTAAAGGAATTAAAGTGATTGATACGCGTAATAAAATTGATTTTGCTAAAGGTTTTGTGCCAAATAGTTACAATATCCAAAATAATAATTCCTTGTCTACTTGGGCAGGATGGTTATTGAATTATCAAGAGCAATTTATATTAGTAGCTGATGATGATCAAATGGATGGAGTAACCCGTAAATTAATGCGAATCGGCTTAGATAATATCTATGGATATATTTCGAATGTTGAGGATTTAGGGATTGAATTACAAAAAGCGGATGTAATTAATAAAGTTGAGTTTAAAAGATATATCAATACAGAAAATGCACAAATTGTGGATGTAAGAGGTGTAACTGAATTTGAAGTAGCACATGTAGAAGGTGCCATCAATGTATTTGTAGGAACATTACCAGATCATTTATATCAATTTAGTAAAGACAAA
Source organism: Sphingobacteriales bacterium (assembly GCA_038243335.1). Classification (GTDB taxonomy): domain Bacteria; phylum Bacteroidota; class Bacteroidia; order Sphingobacteriales; family Sphingobacteriaceae; genus Pedobacter. The sequence goes on along the minus strand of JBBSRF010000011.1, from coordinate 15,046 downwards.
CAAATCATCATTCATTGTCAGTCTGGAGATAGATCGGCAATTGCAAATTCTATTTTAGCTAGAAACGGATTTTCAAATGTTAAAAATTATAGTGGCGGAATGAAAGAGTGGATAGCGGATAATGAAACTGTAGTTAAGGGTAAATAATAGTTTAGAAAAATAATATAAATAGAAATAAAATGGGGTTTTTTTCATCACTTTTCGGAAAAAAAGACAATAGTCAATTAATTAAAGCAATTAAAGAAGGTGCATTTTTAGTAGATGTTCGTTCAGATGGAGAGTTTTCTTCAGGAAGTGTAAAGGGCGCAGTAAATATCCCATTGGATAAACTGCAAAGTCAATTGGCAAAATTTAAAGGGAAAAAGAACATTATAGTTTTTTGTCTTAGTGGTGGGAGAAGTAGTCAGGCTAAAAGTATTTTGGAGCAAAATAGTATTCAAAATTTAATTAATGGAGGAACTTGGCATAATGTAAATCAAATTGTGAATGCCTAAGGAAGCAAAAGATCCACAATGTGGAAAGACAATTGATAAAGAATATTGGAATTCACAATGGCTAAATAATAGAACAGGTTGGGATGTTGGTCATGCATCGCCTGCTATTACTACTTATATGGACCAATATGCTAATAAGAATGCAGCCATATTAATTCCAGGATGTGGTAATGCACATGAAGCTGAATTTTTAGTAGTAAATGGGTTTACTAATATTACTTTAATAGATATTGCACCAAAAGCAGTAAGCTTAATCACAGCAAAATTCGCCGACATGCCACACCTAAACATTTTATGTGGTGACTTTTTTGAACACGAAGGCAAATATGATTTAATTATTGAACAAACCTTTTTTTGTGCGCTTCCGCCAAATAGAAGAAATGATTATGCAGAGAAAATGTCGACTTTGTTAAATGAAAATGGTAGAGTAATAGGATTAATGTTTGATAAATTTTTTGAAAAGAATGGTCCACCATTTGGAGGTAGTAAAGCTGAGTATAAATCAATATTTGAACGATATTTTATAATTAAAACAATAGAAGAATGCTACAATAGTATTTTACCTCGAGTAGGATCAGAAATATTCATCAACTTGATTAAAAAACAGAAATAATGAATAAGAATTATTGTAACAATAGATAAAACATCAGCCATTTAATATCAGTACATTTAAAAAGAAAGAATTATGAAGAACTATTTGAAAAATTGGAATTTTATGCGGTTCCTACGATTAGTAATCGGAATCTATATTGTTGTAATTGGTATACAAGAAAGTAATTTTTGGCTTGTTGCTTTAGGTGCATCGTTTTCCATAATGCCATTACTTAATATTGGTTGTTGCGGGGTTTCTAGTTGTAATATACCAGTCGCAAAAAGTAGTAAAGAAATAGAAGATGTTACTTTTACTGAGGTAAAATAGGTTGTAAAGGAAAATTGAATTTTTTTAAAAATAATATATTAGCTCTTGCAGGTGTAATTTTAGGTTCAATTGCTGGTTATACTTATATTGGAAATTTATTGGTCTTAATTCTAGCACATGCTAAATACTTAAAAACCAATAACTAATACAATTTATTGGGTAGTTTTTGGCGATTTAATACTATCTATAACTAAGAAAAATAAAACAATATGACGTTTCAAGAAATAACCAATAGCGATAAACCAGTATTAGTAGATTTTTTTGCCGAGTGGTGTGGCCCTTGCAAAATGATGGCGCCAATTTTAGAGGATTTAAAAAAGCGTGTGGGAGAAAGTGCTAGTATCATAAAAATTGATGTCGATAAAAATCAGCAAGTGGCTAAACTTTATCAAGTTCAGGGCGTACCTACTTTGATTTTATTTAAAAATGGGAAACCAATGTGGAGAAAATCTGGTGTTGTAACTGCCAAAGAATTAGAAAGTTTAATTAATACTCATAAATAGAATGGAAAAATTAAAATTTATTTTATTAGCAGCAATAATTTTTTTATTTATTAATGGATGTACTAACGCCACAAATGAAAAAGAAGAAGTGCAAAAAGAAAATTTTTTAGATCAAGATCACAAAAAAGATGAGAAGGTTGAATCTATTGAATTAAATAATAATGAAAGATGGATAGTAAATAATGAAATGAAGCCTTTTTTGAAAACAGGTTCAATCTTAGTTGATGAATATACGACTAGTGGTAAAACTGACTACAAAGATTTAGCTTTTCAATTAAAGGAGCAAAACAAGCAATTGATTACAAGTTGTACCATGAAAGGTAGAAGTCATGATGAATTGCATAAATGGTTGGCTCCGCATTTGAAATTAGTAGCTGATTTAGAAAAAGCATCTGATGATATTGAAGCAAAGGAGCTAGTCATTAAATTAAAGGAGTCTTATACTTTATACAATCAGTATTTTAAATAGATGGAAAAATATTTTGTGATTATAAACTATTTTTAATTACAAACAATATGAAGCAAAAAACTACGACTTAAATCTGAATTTAAGATTGTACTTGAAATACAAAGCCTTTAACTCTTTTAAGTTAAAGGCTTTGTATATTGTAGCGGGAACGAGAGTTGAACTCGTGACCTCAGGGTTATGAATCCTGCGCTCTAACCAACTGAGCTACCCCGCCTTAGATATTTGCGCTCTAACCATCCCGATAACTATCGGGAGAGCTACCCCGCCAAGTCTTTAAAATTATGTATAAAAGACATTGTTTTTTTAAAGAGTTGCAAATATAGAATAAATTACTTTTCTTTAGAAACAAATAGTGAAAATTTATACTATTTTTAAAATGCGGGAATTATAAGGATGTCAGAAAAGAAAAAATTTACGTTAGAATATGAGTTGAGATCATCTCCACGTATCTTATTTAGTTTTATTAGCGAACCTAATGGTTTATCGCAATGGTTTGCAGATGATGTAGTTTTTAGAGATCAGGTATATACATTTACTTGGGACGATGAGGTATTGAAAGCAAAACTTTTAAGCATAAAGGAAAATAAATTGGTTAAGTTCAAGTGGTTAGACGATGAGCCGCATTGTTATTTCGAAATGGAAATAGTGCAAGATGAATTAACTAACGATGTAGCCTTAGCAATTACAGATTTTGCTACTGATGAAACAATTGTTGAAAAAACTCAAATTTGGGATAACCAAATAACTTATTTGCTCAGTGTAATTGGTGCTTAAATTTTCGTTAGCATTGTTTATCTTTGCATATTGAAAAAGATACATTTACTTCTCATAAAAGCATTTATTAGACCATTTATAGTCACATTTTTTATTGTGATGTTTATACTTTTAATGTTTTTTCTATTTAAATATATTGATGATTTAATCGGAAAAGGATTTGAATGGTATACAATTGTCGAAGTTATGGTATATGCTTCAGCTACTAATGTGGCAATGGCATTGCCGCTCGCTGTATTGCTTTCTTCCATTATGACATTTGGTAATTTGGGAGAAAATTATGAATTAGTTGCTATAAAATCTGCTGGAGTATCACTCCAAAAAGCAATGAGACCACTATTTATTTTAATAATTGGTCTTTCATTAACCTCTTTTTTCTTTTCTGATTATATGTTGCCTAAGGCAAATGCAAAATTCTACTCTTTGATTTTTGACATTACAAATAAAAAATTATCATTTTTAATTAAACCTGGGGTTTTTAATAATAGTATACCAGGCTATGCAATTAGAGTAGATCGTAAAGGTGAAGGCGGTATAGATTCATTATATGGTTTAATAATATATGATCAAACAGGTTTTAGCGGAATGCCTAAAATAATAATGGCAAAGCAAGGCAGAATGACAAAAACGAGTGATGGTAAGTATATGATTTTACAATTGAGTGATGGTATTAGATATGAGGAGGCAAACGGTAATGGAGATCCTAATCCTAGAAGAACTTTTACAAGGGTACGGTTTAAAGAAACTGAGGTAAAACTTGATTTTTCTACTTTTGGAAAAATGAATAGAACTGATGAGTCTGCGCTTGGAAATAATGCTCCAATGCAAAATTTAAAAGGCTTAAAAAAGAGAGAAGATTCATTGATAAAAAACTTTGATAGTTTAAATAGGGTTGTAAAAATTAACATTAGCAGTTATTATAAGGCAACTAATTTGGTAAAAGGATACACAAAAATAAAAACACCTTTTAAAATAATTAAAGGTTCTATTTTAAATGTAATTCCTAAAAATGAATTAAAGATGGCACTGCAAAACGGCACTGATTTAACAGTTGGTGTTAAACAAGTTGCAAATAATAGTATTTCTGAATTTGATTTTAAAAGTAGAGATATTATTAGGACTAAAGTTGAGTTTCAAAGAAAATATACACTTGCAGTATCTTGTTTATTATTGTTTTTTATAGGTGCGCCTTTAGGTGCAATTATAAGAAAAGGAGGATTGGGATTGCCAGTGGTAATTGCAGTGTTTTTCTTTTTGATTTATCATATTATTTCCACAGTTGCAGAAAAGGCTGCAAAAGAAGGCACATTACACCCAGTACTAGGAATGTGGATGGCTGTAATAATATTAACTCCTCTCGGCGTTTTCTTAACATATAAAGCCACAGTAGATTCTGCTTTGTTTGATATAGATTATTATAAACAGCTTTTTTTAGGTTTATTCAAACGGAAAAAGGTAAAAACTTAAAATTAGATATTGCCTAGTATATATGATATTCTACAAACAATAATGCTTTTAAAGATTGTAACTTTGCAGAATAATTATCAAGCTATTTTAGCTGTTGATAAAGAATAAGATTAATCATGGAAATTAAATTAAACACGATAGAAGAAGCTCTTGAAGACATCAAAGCTGGTAAAATAATAATTGTTGTAGATGATGAAGATAGAGAAAATGAAGGAGATTTTATTACAGCTGCCAGAAATGTAACTCCAGAGGTGATTAACTTCATGTCTAAGTATGGTCGTGGTTTAATCTGTGCACCATTAATGGAAGACTTGTGTGATAACTTGCAACTTGATTTAATGGTTCAAAATAATACAGTACTTCATCAAACACCTTTTACAGTATCTGTAGATTTAATTGGTCAAGGTTGTACAACAGGTATTTCTACTCATGATAGAGCTAAAACTGTTCAGGCATTAATTAATTCTAATACAAAACCTGAAGATTTAGGAAGACCAGGGCATATATTTCCTTTAAGAGCTAAAAGAGAAGGTGTATTAAGAAGAACAGGGCATACTGAAGCTACGATTGATATTGCTAGGCTTGCTGGTTTTGAACCTGCTGGTGTATTGGTAGAAATTATGAATGAAGATGGGACCATGGCTCGTTTGCCAGATTTAATGTTAATTGCAGCTCATCATCAACTCAAAATTATTTCTATAAAAGATTTAATAGCTTATCGATTGGCTGCTGAAAGTTTAATTAAAGAAGAAGTCAGCGTTAATTTACCTACACAGTGGGGAGATTTTAAAATGACAGCTTATACGCAAGTGAGTAATAATGCTACACATTTAGCGATTAGTAAAGGGGAGTGGAATGAAAACGAGCATATTTTAGCTCGCGTACATAGTTCATGTGTTACTGGTGATATATTTGGCTCTTGTCGATGCGATTGTGGACCTCAACTGCATAAAGCATTACAAATGATAGAGAAAGAAGGCAAAGGTTTAATCGTTTATATGAACCAAGAAGGTAGAGGAATAGGACTAATTAATAAGCTGCGTTCATATAATTTACAAGATGCTGGTTTAGATACTGTTGAAGCTAATATAGAATTAGGCTTTAAGGGAGACGAACGTGATTATGGTGTTGGTGCTCAAATTTTGAGAGCTCAAGGTGTGACTAAAATAAGATTGATGTCTAACAATCCAACTAAAAGGGCTGGCTTAATTGGCTATGGTTTAGAGATTGTAGAAAATATTGCGATTGAGGTAGAAAGTAATCAGCATAACGAAACTTATCTTAAAACTAAAAGAGATAAAATGGGGCATCAAATAATGAACAATTAAGCTACTTTATTCAAGTAGCTATTTTTTCTGATTTTTCTTGCTTTGGTTAATAATTGCCTCTTTGTTAACGATCTCTTTGTTTTTTTCAGCTTCTTTCTTTTTTAGATCTCTTTTGTATTTACCAGTGATCTTTTGTATAAACTCTTTCAATGAATCAAATTGTTGACTGTAAATTAGGCCAAGAGAGTTTACGTTTGTATTTTGATCTATTCCTGGGTTTGCAAAGATACTTTGTTGCGTAGGTGGTTTATTGGCTAATTTGCCTACCAATGTACCATCTTTTTTAATTAGTGCTAAAATTTCAACTTCACGACCTACATTATCTTTGTTAAATCCTATAGGAGAAAAATCATTAGCACTTTTTGTATCTATAATGCCAGCATTTATAATAATTCTACCATCGAATAATTTTATTGAAGTGCTAAAATCACTAAGTGATCGAACATTGAAGTCTACAAAGTTTAAGTTTAATGATGATAGTACGTTATTAAATTGATTAAAAATTAGTTCTGTTGCAGTACTTGTACCAACTGAACTTAATTGTTGAGCAATATTTGACTGACCACTTCCAGGAGCAAATCTTCGTTGTATAATTAAACTTAGAGCTTGTGTATTCAGGTTGTTACCATCATTAAAATACGCTTGGAATTCTTCTTTTTTAGCAGGATTTGCAGGGAAGAATATATCTAGATTAATATCTGGTTTCAATAGTGGACCCGACAATCCCATTTCTACTTCCGTTTGAATTCTTTCATTTGAATTGTTACCTAAATCTCTATTAGCAGCAGCATATAAATCTGCGGTACTTGCTCTAAGTGAATAAATTGCTTTGAGATTAATTTGAGCCGTTGTAGGATTTCCAGTCCAACGTATAGTCCCACCTTGTCTAATATCAAGTCTCTTATTAATTACTTCTTGAGCTGTAAAATCAAAATAACCAGTTTCAATAATATAATCACCTTTCATTTCAAAATCACCAGCGGTATTAATTTTAAGCTCTAATTCTGCATTACCTTTACCACTTAGTTTACCTAAAATAGTATAAATATTAGCTGTGCTATTTGGATCCACTTTTAATTTAAAATTCATTTTTAAACCATTAAAGCTTGGTTTTTTAATTGCAGCTTGTGTAGTGTCTTTACTAACAAAAGTTATAAAATCTTTGTCAGATACTGTTTCAGAACTATTAAGTGGTAAATTAAAAATGGTCCCTTTTTCAGTTTTTGCATCGATGTTAATACTCATGTCATCTGTAGGCCCTCTGAAAGAGAATTTTCCAGTAGCATAAGCTTTGCCATAATAAACAGCGTTATCTTTAGAAGTGGTGTTGAGTGCCATGAAATTGGTTGCAACCAATTCTGCTTGAATATCTGGGTTATCTAGGTTATTTAAATCTACAGTACCATTAGCAATAGCTTCATTACCATCAATATCGTTTAATGTGAGATCTTCTAACTTAATAATAGTATTGTTTACTTCTACTTTGTCACTAATAATATATGTTGTTCTTAAATAATTTACTGTCATTTGCCCTTTATCAAAAGAGATTTCACCATTAATTACTGGTTTTTCAAAATTGCCTTTTACAGTTAAATCTGCTGAAATATCACCCTTTAGGTTAGAAACCAATTTATTTAGCAAAGGTTCCAGTACAGTAAGCTTGCTATTATCTAATTTTATAGAGAGATCTATATTTTTCTCCTTTAAATTTAAATTCCCGCTAGCTTTTAATGTTTCACGATTGTCAGTTAAAATCTGAGTATATATATTGGCAATGTTTTTATTCTTATCAAAAGAAGAGGTATCTGTAAGTTTACCGATGTAAGTATTGTTAAACGTTAAAGAATCTATGGTTATACTATCATTAATGCTAACAGAATTCATCACATTATATAATCGAGTTTTTCCATTTAAATTACCAGCTAATTTTAAACCTACAGTTTTAAAAAATGGGTTTAGTGTTTTAAGATTAAAATCTTTAAATCCTACAAGCAATAAGTCTTTTGGGTCTTCTGATAGAATTCCATCAACAGTTATTAATTGATTACCGTTACTTAAATCAAAGTTATCTATTTGGGTTTTATTATTATTAAAATTAATACTTACCTTTTCTTGTATTGTCCAATCTTCGTTATTAATTTTTAAGTCAGATGGTAGAATACTTATTTTTGCAGTAACATCATTTGAGAATTCTACTAATCCGTTTAAATCCAGTTGATTAGCGTCGTCTGCGTTTGAAAGTTTAATGTTTAGTGCAAGACTATCATTTCTTAAAAGGTTAGAAATATTTATATTTTTAATATATAAACTGTCATTCAAATCTACTCTATCGGCAGTTATAATAGCTTGTAATTGATCAGAGGTAGTGTTTTCGTCAATAATAATATTATTCGCAGTAATGCCTTTATAGCTTATTTTTTTTATACTTCCATTTAAGGTTGCTGTATTATTTCTAGAGTCGAAATTTCCAACTAATAATGCTTGTTCATCAATTTTTAGTCCTGGTAAAATGAGTTCTGCAATAGGCTCAAATCTTTTAACATTTAATCTAAAGTTAAATATTTGAGGATTATATTTTATAATTTTCGTTTCTAAAGAAGGGACATAGGTTTTGGCAATTGCTTTGTAATAGGAAACTATCGTATTTAAATCATATTGACCATTAATACTTGCATCTAAAATGTCAGATTTAATTGATAAAGACCTGCTAACACCTAATCCATTGGCGGTAAGTTGTACTGAATCTATAGTGTAGATTCCTTTAACATTGTTTAGTCTGACTTTCTGTATGGAAAGATCTCCCTGAATATTATTAAGATTATTTCCTGAGAAATTAGTGCTAAATGTGGCATCAACCATTAGCGAATCTTTATAAAGGTTTAATGCTTTTAACTTGGCATTTTTAATATTTGCCTTAAAATTAAATATGGGCAATGTTGGATTTAGATTTACTCCTCCATCAAAATTTAATTGAACATTTTTATCATTTATTTTTAAACTGCCATCAAAAAATTTCTTTTCAAATGTGCCATTAACTTTAACATTTCTATACCTGTAATTGTTAAAGTCTATATAAGAAATATTACCGTTCAATTGCTCAGTAAGATCTTTTATGTCTATTCCTTTTCCTTTTACATATAATTCTGAAGTAATTTTGCCAAGGTTTTTCTCTTCTAATAACTCCCCTAAATTAAAATCAAATGTTTTTACATTTCCAGAATAAGATGGAATTCCATTCTTGTCAATTTTCATATTGACATCAGATTTTATTCGTCCAATTCTGGTTTTAAACTCCCCATATGCAATAAAATTATTTTGGAAACCTGTAAATGAACCATTAAAATTAATGTTTCCAAATTTATTTACAATTACAGGAATTGATTTCATTTTCTTTCCAGTGATATCTGTTAAGACTTCGTCTAAATCCTTTTTGTTAGTGGCTGCCATTTCAATTTTCATATCCATAAAAGTCTTCTCCCAATTGGGTAATCCTTTCATGTTAAAGTCGCCTTTGATGTACGTAGCGTTTCCAGCTTTTAAAGCTAATTTTCTTGCTTTTAAATCATTAACATATCCAGTAATTTTTCCATCAATAGCAATGTCTAGCTTCATTTTACTTAAGTCAGGAGCAAAAAAAGCAATATCACGAGAAGAAATTTGACTATTCTTAAAATTAGCTTTCATATGAACCTTGTCAACAAAATTTTTAAAGTCCTTAAACATATTAAATTTCATCTGGAAATAATCTGTCAAACGAGTTCTTCCAGTAATTAATAATAAGTTTTTCAGCTCAATGGTATTAGTGTCTATTGAGGCAAGTGTAGATAAGTTTTTTAAATAGAAACCACTTTTTTCATTAAGTGTTAAGTCTTTAATGTTTGCTTGTATAAGATGTTCTTTTGTGTTAAGATTTTCGAATATTCCATTTAGGTTTTTTACATCAATATCATCAAAGTTTATACCCTTTATAATTTTATTTGAATTAAAGTTTTTGTATCTAAAATTTAAGTTATTTAATATAATTTGATCAAATGAGAATTGAAACTTTTTTCTCTTAGGTCTGTTTAATGGCACTGGGCCATCAAAATAATCAATAATAAAGTCCAAATTTGAAGTTTTGTCCTTATATTCTTTCAGATAGAAATTTCCATTATCTATTTTAACAGTTTTTACATCAATAACTCTTTCTTTAAGAGATAGTTTATTTAGGTCTAATAAAAATTCAGGAAATTTTGCAAGCGTATCTTCTTGTAAATCTAACACCACTAAATTTTGTAGTACAACAGATTTGAATGGTTTAATATATAAGCCATCAATTGTTATGGTAGTTTTTAATTCTTTTGAAAGATAAGCTGCTGCTTTTTTCGCTGCATAAGTCTGTACAGGCTTAAACTGAAGTGAAAATATGACAATAATAAGCAACAATATGATTGATGCCAAAGTCCAAAGCAGGATTTTTAATAGTTTTTTAATAGTTTTGTAGCTTAATAATAATAAACGTGTCTTTAATACTTGCTATAGAATCTTCTTGCGATGAAACTTCGGTTGCTATTTGTAATAACGGCAAAATTACTGCCAATGTTATTGCAAACCAAACAATTCATGAAAATTATGGAGGAGTAATTCCAGAATTAGCATCAAGAGTTCACCAGCAGAACATTGTGCCCGCAGTTCAGCAAGCTTTGGCAATCGCCAAAGTTAATAAAAATGAGTTAAATGCCGTAGCTTTTACACGCGGTCCGGGATTATTAGGTGCATTATTAGTTGGTGTTTCTTTTGCTAAATCATTTGCTTTGGCATTAAATTTACCATTAATAGCTGTAAACCATATGCAGGCCCATATTTTGGCTCATTTTATTGACGAGCCGAAACCCAAATTCCCTTTTTTATGTCTTACAGTATCTGGAGGTCATACGCAAATAGTACTCGTAAAAGGTTATTTTGATATGGAGATTATTGGAGAAACCCTAGATGATGCCGCAGGTGAGGCATTTGATAAGACTGCTAAAATATTAAATTTGCCATATCCTGGAGGTCCACTAATTGATAAAAATGCCAAAGAAGGTAATCCATTAGCATTTAAATTTTCAGTACCACAAATACAAGGATTAAATTACAGTTTTAGTGGATTTAAAACTGCAATTTTGTATTTTATAAGAGACAAACAAAAAGTGAATAACTTATTTGTTGAAGAAAATTTAGCTGATATTTGTGCTTCTGTTCAGCATAGCATAGTAAATATCTTATTAAACAAGTTAAGAAAAGCTGCTAAAGAACATAATATTAACGAAATTGCAATTGCAGGAGGTGTTTCGGCAAATTCTGGGTTGAGGAATGCACTATTAAATATGAAAGATTCTGAAGGTTGGAACGTTTATATTCCAGCATTTGAATATTGTACAGATAATGCTGCAATGATTGCTATTGCAGGTTATCATAAGTTTTTAGCTCAAGAATTTGTTGGGCAAGATATTTCGCCAATGGCGAGAATGAATTTTTAAATAAATAATTATGGGAGCAAATAGTTTTATATTTTTTGGATTATTATTAATTCCGCTTTTGGGTTTCTTGGTATGGGTAATTAAACAGGATAAAAAAAGAAATTATTTAGGTCTATTCTTTTTGGTCTTGGGGATAGTTGTTGCAATGTATACTATTATAAATTTAGATAAAAAGTATCTTAAACCTGGAGGATTAACCCCTAAACAAGATGTTGTGCCTAAATCTTCTAGTTTTAAATAACATGAAAAAGCCACTTAATTTAAGTGGCTTTTTCATTCAAATATTTATTAAAAACACTAATCTAACCTATTCTTTAGCTTCTAATTTTTCGCCAGTTACTTCAGCTCTAATTTTTGCTTCTATTTCATCAGCTAATTCTGGATTATCAAGCAATAGATTTTTAACTGCATCTCTACCTTGGCCTAATTTTGTTTCACCATAAGAGAACCAAGAACCAGCTTTTTTAACGATGTTAAAATCTACTCCTAAATCAATAATTTCTCCTACTTTAGAAATACCTTCTCCGAACATAATGTCAAATTCTGCAATTCTGAAAGGTGGTGCTACTTTATTTTTCACAATTTTAACTTTAACTCTGTTTCCAGAAACTTCATCAGAGTCTTTAATTTGAGATGTTCTACGAATATCTAAACGTACAGAAGCATAAAACTTAAGTGCGTTACCGCCAGTTGTAGTTTCCGGGTTACCAAACATTACCCCAATTTTCTCGCGTAATTGGTTAATAAAAATACAGCAACATCCTGTTTTTGAAATTGTGCCGGTTAGCTTACGTAATGCTTGACTCATTAAACGAGCTTGTAATCCCATTTTACTATCACCCATTTCACCTTCAATCTCTGCTTTAGGTACTAAAGCAGCTACAGAGTCAATAACAATAACATCAATAGCTCCAGAACGAATTAAATTATCGGCAATTTCTAAGGCTTGTTCTCCATTGTCTGGCTGAGATATTAATAGATTATCTACATCTACACCTAATTTTTTGGCATATCCTTTATCAAATGCATGTTCTGCATCTATAAAAGCAGCAATACCACCTTTTTTTTGTGCTTCGGCAATAATATGTGTTGCTAAGGTAGTTTTACCAGAAGATTCTGGTCCATATATTTCAATAACTCTTCCTTTCGGAACTCCACCAATACCTAAAGCAATATCTAAAGTGATAGAACCTGTAGAAATAGAATCTATTGCTTCAACTGGTGCATCTCCTAATTTCATTACCGCACCTTTACCGTATGATTTTTCTAATTTATCTAACGTTAATTGTAATGCTTTTAATTTTTCTGCGTTTGGGTTCATGTTCGTAAATCTAATTAAATAAAATATATGTATCGGCTAATAATCATTGTTAATAAATACTAATAACTTTAGCAAACATATTAAATTAATTTTATTATTTAGTAATATTTTAAAATTTATTTTTAGAAAGCCATATTTAGGCTAATTTATTTAGTTTTTTTCTGTTGCTCAAAGTATTTGCAGAAGTGTGTAAGTTCACAAATATTACACTTTGGGCTTCTTGCTACGCAAACATATCGCCCATGTAAAATTAACCAATGGTGTGCCATTGCAATAGTATATTCAGGCAAATTTTTAACTAAATCTTTCTCTACTGCTAATGGAGTTTTCCCTTTTGTTAAGCCAATTCTATTGGATACCCTAAATACATGTGTGTCTACGGCCATTGCAGGAGCATCGTAAACTACAGATGCAATTACATTTGCTGTTTTGCGACCAACTCCTGGCATTTTTTGTAACTGGTCTATTTCTGAAGGCACTATGTTATTAAATTCATTTACCAAAATATTTGCCATTCCCACTAAATGTTTAGCTTTATTATTTGGGTAACTCACACTCCTAATATAGTCGAAAACAATATCTGGTGTAACTTCTGCTAATGTATTTGCATTTGGAAACCGTTCAAAAAGTGCTGGTGTAACCTGATTAATTCTTTTGTCTGTACATTGTGCAGAAAGAATTACTGCTACTAATAGTTGATATGGATTATTATAATTTAATTCCGTTTCTGCATTTGGTTGTTTGTTAGCAAAATGCGATACAAAAAGCTGATAACGTTCTTTTTTTAGCATAAACAAATATAAGGTGGAGAATTGGGATATTGCAAAGAATGTAAATCAATTCAGTATTGTCTAATCAAATATATGATGATCCATTTTTAAATTGAAAAAGCTTCTCGATAAATCGGGAAGCTTTTTTAATTACTTGTTTTTTGAATAAGCCAATATCCTTTCAATAGTTACTTCTGATGGATCTTTGATAAGCTTATTAAGTTGGGACTTGATACTGTTATAAAACAGTTCGTCTTGTTGTTCTGCCTCACTTATTAAACATTTTATTAGTTGAGTGTTTGGTGAACTGACAATTTCATTAGGAGTAGAGGTTTTAATCATACGCAATTACAGGGGTTATTTTGAAACTTAAACGTTGTTAACTAAACTTTATTTTAATTAAGTTAAAGATAAAAAAATGTAATTGGAAATAAACGCTTTTAAAGTAAAGCATTGAGTTTTGCTGAGGCTAAACTTATACAACAAAGTGATAGTTTTTATTTAGAAAATAATTTCAATATTTCTGATTTTTTAATTTTTGTACTTAACTTTTGTAAGTTACTTCTTTCACATTCATTAGTTTACGTAAGTTACTCAATGCATAGCGCATTCTGCCTAAAGCCGTATTGATACTCACATCAGTTAATTCTGCAATGTCTTTAAAACTTAAACCAGCGTAATGACGCATAATTAAAACTTCTTTTTGTTCATCTGGTAAAAGCTGTATAGTTGCTCTTAAATCTGTGTAAGATTGTTCACGAAGCATGCGTTCTTCTGCACTTTCTTCAAAAACCTGAATTAAATTCAATATGTCAGTGCCGTCTGCACTTGTAATTATTGGTGTGCGTTTCTCTTTCCGAAAATAATCAATAACTAAATTATGTGCAATACGCATCACCCAGGGTAAAAATTTACCTTCTTCATTATATCTTCCACCCCGAAGCGTATTAATAACTTTGATAAATGTTTCTTGAAAAATGTCTTCTGCAAGATATTGATCTTTAACTAGTAAATAAATTGAGGTATAAATTTTTGATTTGTGCCTGCGGAGTAACTCTTCCAATACAGATTCTTGTCCGTCAAGATAAAACTTAACCAAATCCTGATCACTATACTGCTGTAATTTCATTGGAGTGCGCATATAAAACTCTTCTCTTTTATTAAATAAAATAATTAAGTAGCTGTTTTAATCTATAACTTTTCTCCTATTTAAATTGATGATTTATAATATTTAGATACTGTGATATCAAAAGACGGACTTTTTTTTGATAATACAATAATAAATATGTTAAAAAATGTAAAATTTTATAAAACAGTGGTTATTTAGAGATAGGTTGAAACCAAATTCGTAATTTTGAATTTATAAATAGTAGTCGGTAAATGAGTAAGGAAATAGATAAAGATCCACATCAACACATCATTATAAAAGGGGCAAGGGTACACAATCTTAAAAATATCGATGTAGCTATACCAAAAAACAAACTCGTTGTAATCACTGGA